>DAHVAR010000134.1 GCA_027314515.1 Actinomycetota bacterium | reverse complement strand
GACCAGGTCGGGCCGGCCCGCCCGCTGCGGGTACCAGGAGTAAGTGGCGAAGTGGTCGTCGGCCTCGGCGCGCGCCTCGGCGAGCGCGCGGCCGGGCGCGGGCGAGTAGCGGGGCCGCCGCAGTGCCGAGAACCTGCGCTCATAGGCCAGCGTGGTGAGCGCCGCGGCCCAGCCCGCGCCGGCCGCGCCGATGACGTTGTCGCGCGGGATCCGCGCGTCGGTGAGGAACACCTCGTTGAACGAGGCGTGGAAGTTCATCTGGCGCAGTTGCCGGACCTCGACGCCGGGCTGATGCATGGGCAGCGCGAAGTAGGTGATGCCCTGGTGCTTGGGCACGCTGGGGTCCGTGCGGGCGAGCAGCATGGCCATGTCCGCGTGATGGGCGCTGGTATTCCACACCTTCTGGCCGTTGATGACCCAGCTGTCACCGTCGAGCACCGCCGAGGTCGACAGTCCCGCCAGGTCGGAGCCCGCGCCCGGTTCGCTGAACAGCTGGCACCAGGTCTGCTCGCCGGTCAGGATCGGCGCCAGCAGCCGGTCCCGCAGTTCGTCGGGGCCGTGCGCGAGTATGGTCGGCGCGGCCAGCCAGGTACCGCTGCCGACCGGTGTCCCGACCGCGCCGAGCCGGAGCAGTTCGCTGGCGACCAGCTCGTCGGCCCAGGCCGGCAGGCCTCGGCCGTGCCAGCGCCGCGGCCAGCTCGGCGCCGCCCAGCCGGCCCGCAGCAACAGCTCACGCCAGTCGCGCAGCGCCAGGTCGGGATCCCAGTGCTGGCGCACCCACCCGGTCAGCTCGGCCCGGACCTGCTCGGGGTCCGCGGCAGTCGGCTCGTGCGGCGTCACCGGGCGCTCTCGGCTGCGGCTACCTCGTCCAGGAACGCGCGAAGCTCGGCGTTGAACTGGCCGGGCTTGTCGACGTTCGGCGCGTGCCCGGCGCCGGGGATGACAACCTTGCGGGCGCGGGGGAGCTTGGCCGTCATGTAGTCCGCCGCCGCCTGGAACGGGGCGTCGTCCGCGCCGACGACCACCAGCGCGGGAACGGGGATGCCGGGCAGCCCGTCCAGCACGTGCGAGTCGCGCTGCGTCAGCGTGTGCCGTGCCGCGCGGGCCAGCCCGGCGAGGTCGCGATGCTCGCCGCCGTGCAGTTCGCTGCCGTCGCCGAGGGCGGCCAGGCCGCGTTCCTCCAGTCGGGCGGCCGTCTTGTGCGCCCGGCGGTTCCAGTCGTCCCTGGCAGCGTCGTTACGGAAGCCGGGCCCGGTGCCGATCAGCACCAGTCCGGCGACCTGGCCGGGGTGGCTGAGGGCGAAGTCGAGCGACAGGTAGCCGCCCAGCGAATGCCCGCCGAGCACCGCGCGATCGAGGCCGCACTCGGCCAGCAGCGCGGCCATGTCGGCGAGCGCGGCGTCAGCCGAGTAACAGTCGCTGTCAGCAGGCGACTCGCTGCTGCCATGGCCGCGCATATCCCAGGTAACGACCTGATTCCCGGCGGCCGCAGTGGGCAGGTTCGGGCCGAACATGACCGCGGTCGCGCCGAATCCGTGCGTGAGCAGCAGCGGCGGGTACCCACTGCCGGTGACCTGGTAACTGATGCTGCCGCCGGGCCGCGCCAGTAGTGGCATTCAGGTCCTGCCTTCCCGCGATCTCAGCGGCCGGTGAAACTCGCCGGCCGGCGAGCGGAGACTGCCGCCAGCCCCTCCCGCCAGTCCGATGTCGTCATCAGTCGCTCCTGCTCGGCCCGTTCCCGTTCCATTGCTGCCCGTGCGTGCTGTGCCAGCGGGCCGCGCATCGTCGCGCGGATGGAGCGGACAGCCAGCGGGGCCGCCGCGGCGATCTGTCCGGCCAGCGCATGTGCCGCCTCGCGAGCCCGGCCCGAATCGGCCAGCCGGTCGGCCAGCCCGATCGCATGCGCCTCCGGCCCGGCCACGCGCCGGCCGGTGTAGAGCAGTTCGAGCGCCTTCTGCTGGCCGATGGCCGCGGGCAGCGTGACGCTGAGCGCGAAACCCTGGTGGATGCCGAGCAGGGCGAAGTTCGCCGCGAACCGTGCCTCGGGAGCCGCGACCCGGAAATCGGCCGCCATAGCCAGGCCGAGGCCGCCGCCGATGGCGGCGCCCTGCACCGCCGCGACGATCGGGAGCGGCTGCTCGAACAGCCTGACCGCGAAGTCGTACAGGTGCGTGCCGTCCGCCCGGCCGATCGCGTGCGCGTCGCTGAAGTCGGCGCCCGCGCAGAACACCCGCCCGGCACTGCACAGCACGATGGCCCGGCAGCGACCGCCGGCCGCGAGTTGCTCGCAGGCGTCCGCTAGCTGCTCGATCAGGCCGACGCTGAAGTGGTTGCTGGGCGGGTGATTGATCTCCAGCGTCGCCACGCAGTCGTCAGCGAGCTCGACCGTCAGTTCCGCGTTCGCGGTTTCCGCATTGGTCATCAGCTCTCCAGGCGGCGGCGCAGTCCGGTCCTTTCCGACATCGTAGGGCTACCAGCGACATGGCGTTAGCCGCCGGCCCGGCCGCCTTCCGCCCGGCGACCGCAGCGAATCTGGCACGCCCGACCTCGCCTATCCCGGCTGGCTTCGCCACGCGGCCTGTTCATCTCTCGTTCATTCGCACGTCGGTTATCAGACACCTCGACCCGATAGCTTGCGCGGGCAGTGACCAACGTGCCCGGCGCTCTTGGCGCGGCAGGACCAACTGGGAGTGTTGTGGCTGAGAGCGGGTCGGCGGACCTGATTGTTGCCCTGGATGAGGCCACCCTGGGCAGGGCGCACATGCGGGCGGTCATCGCCTCGGGGATGGGCTTCTTCACCGACGCCTACGACCTGTTCGTGATCGGCATCGCCTCGGCCCTGATCACCAAGGACTGGCATCTCGATCCGGGCCGGCTGGCCATCCTGAACAGCACCATGCTGGCCGCCGCCGTCCTGGGCGCGTTCGTATTCGGCCGGTACGCCGACAACGTCGGCCGCAAGCGTGTCTACTGGCTGGTGGCGGCCGTCATGATTGCCGGAGCGCTCGGCTCAGCGTTCGCTCAGTCGTACTGGATGCTGATCGCTTTCCGCTTCGTGCTCGGCTTCGGGGTCGGCGGCGACTATCCCGTGAGCGCCGTGATGGTCAGCGAGAACGCCAACCGGAAAGACCGCGGGAAGCTCGTTGGCATGGTTTTCGGCACGCAGGCCCTGGGCCTCATCGTCGGCCCGCTCATCGCGCTGGCCCTGCTCGGATCTGGCGCGAGCGAGGACATGGTCTGGCGGATTCTCCTCGGCCTGGGCGCGGTTCCGGCCGCCGCGGTGATCTACCTGCGCTGCCGGATGCCGGAATCGCCGCGGTATAAGTTCCACCGCGAGCAGCGAGTCGTGCTCGCGGCAGCTGACGTGCCGAGCGCTCCGGCCACCGCGGCGCTATCCGGGGCGGCAGGCCAGCACGACCTCACCGGGCTGCGCGCCTTTCTGGCCAGCCGGCGCTGGCTGGTCATGCTGGCGGGAACTGCCGGCTGCTGGTTCCTGCTGGACTACGCCTACTACGGCAACACGATCTCGACTCCGCAGATCCTCAGCCTGATCTCCCCGGACGCGTCCTCGATGACCAAGATCGTCCTGCAGCTGGCGATCTTCGCGGTCGCGGCCGTGCCTGGTTACATCCTGGCGATCGCCCGCCTGGACCGGATGGGGCATCGCAAGCTGCAGCTCATCGGGTTCGCGATGATGGCGCTCTGCTTCCTGATCATCGGCGCCGTGCCGGGCATGACGACGACGGTGGCGCCATTTCTGATCGTCTACGGGGTCAGCTACTTCTTCACCGAGTTCGGTCCTAACATGACCACCTTCGTGCTGCCCAGCGAGCTCTACCCAGTCTCGATGCGGGCCACGGGGCACGGCATATCCGCTGGCATCGGGAAACTGGGCGCGTTCATCGGAGTCTTCCTGTTCCCGGTCCTGCAGTCCTCATTGGGCCTGCGAGGGACCCTGTTGCTGACCGCCGGGATCTCGGCGCTCGGCCTTGCGCTGACCTTCGTACTGCCGGAGCCGGCGGGGCTGAGCCTGGACGACATCACGAATAGCCTCACCGAGGCCGGCGGCGAGTTGCGCAAGCTTGCGGGGCAGGTCGCCACTGCCAGCCCGGCCGATGCAAGCGTCGGCGGTAGCCCGAGCGGCTAGCTTGACCGAGCGGCTAGCTTGACCGAGCGGCCGGCCCTGGCCATATCGATGCGGTCAGCGGGTGACCCTTGATATCCAGCAGCGTTGCGCCGACGGCTGCGAGCGCCGTCCTTGACTGCCGGTAATGGTGGCCGCACAGAAGCAACTCTGTCGGCGCGTGGCGGCCGTTGGCGGGCGGGATGACCGCGACCACTGCCGGCTGCCCGGGGCAGCAGCAGGCTCGCTGCGAATAGCGAGGGAGGGGGCGGTACGCAGCTTCGGCTTCGGGTTCGGGCGTCGTACCGCGCTCGTCCGCTCCTTTGCTCATCCGGCTGAGGCGGCCAAGGTAGCTAGGGTGCTGAGAGCTCATCGACATACTTTCACTATCGCTCCAGAGCGCGGCGCCGTTGCAGGGCCGAATCTCCTCGATCGGCTGGGACCTAGGCCCCGTCCGGATTAGGCAGGCGGTTCGCTAGTCGCCGCGAGAACCGTAAAGCCGGTCACGGACGGCGACGACCCCCTCTACGTGCCGTGCCGCGGCAATGAGAGCGCTGCTCTGCTCGCCGGCCGGCAACTCGCCGGAGAGCGTCACGATGCCATTACGAACCGCGACCTCGATGCTCTCCGGTGCTGCCAGCACACCGGCCAGCACCCGGAACATGATCTCGTCTCGGATGTCCGCGTCAGGCCGGGCGAACACCGCCAGGACGTCCACCCGGCTAAGGATCCCGAGCAGCTTGCCAGCCTCGTTGACCACCGGCAGCCGCTTGACCCGGCGGTCATACATGAGCCTCGCTGCTGCCGCCGCAGACGCGTCCGGGCCGATCGTGATGGCGGGCTTGGTCATCAGTTCACCAGCGGTGATCCCGGCAGCCTTGTCATCCTCCCGGATGTGCCGCAGGGCGGCGAGCACGCTCACGCTGTCGGCCTGCACGGCCTCCTTGACCAAGAAGTCCCCCGCGGACACCACGCCGATGACCCGCCCCGCATCATCAAGCACCGGGAACGCGCTGATCCGGCGCCTGCGGAGCATGTCCGCCATTTCCTTGAAGGACGCGTCTTTCCGGACGGCCACCACCGAAGTCGTCATGATGTCCCGGACGGTCGCGCTGATGACAATCCCCTCCCCGGTTCTCCGGGTCCAGCATGGTGCTGTCGGCCGCGGACCGGTACGGCCAAAAGTCACCAGTAGCTGACTACACGTAGCGAGCGCCCTCGTAGCGCCAAGGCTCGCGGGTGTGCCGCGACTGGTTGGTCTCCGGGTGCGGCGCAGCGAGGAGGTCGCGGGTTGAGGGGGTGGCCCCCATGCTGTGCCGGTTAGCCTACGACCCCGTCCCCGGCCTGGCCACCTTCGACCCGCGCCCGCCCGCCGGGCGCCGGCTCGCCGGGCGCCCGCTCGCGACTCCCTGCCGGTTTGCCGGGGACTTAACCGGCAAATAGCCCTGGCAACCCCGGCAAACCGGCAGGGAGTGAGTCGGCCGCTCGCTCCCGCCGCCGAGAACACGCCCCAGGCTCTCTCCAGCGCCGCGGCGGCCCGGCGGGCCACCGGAGTCGGCTGGTGGCAGCGCCGGCGACCCGGAGGGACCATTCCCGACGCGCACTCGCCCGCGGCACCACGAAGACTTGACCTGACCCGGAAACCTCGTCCACGAGAAGCGGGCTAGGCCGCGCCGCGGCAGGCTGCGGGTCACGTCTGCGGCCCTTCGGACCTTTGGAGCTGGGCGGACCTTCGGACCTTCGGAGCTGCGGACCTTCGGCCCTGCAGGGCCCGCCTATAGGCCCTTGGCAGCGGCCGGCGCCGCTCGCAGCATAAGAACGGCATTTGGCATTGAGCCGGTAACGGCACCTAAGCCGTAAGGAGTGAGCCATGTCGGGAATTACCGTAGGCGTCGATGAATCAGCCAACGCCAGGGCGGCCCTGGACTGGGCCATGAGAGAAGCGGCGACAAGGCACGCTACCCTGACGGTGCTCACCGTCCACGAGGTCCCTGCCAGTCTGTGGACTGGCAGGCCCGTGAGGGTGGCAGCCGACGACAGGCTGCTGGAAACCGCGCGCGAAGCCGTGACCGAACTGGCTGAGAAGGTGGCAGGCCAGCTAGGCGACTCACGACCGGCTTCGGTCACCGTCAGGGCCGTCAACGGCTCCGCGGCCGCCGAGTTGGTCCGCTCCTCGAAGGAAGCCGACCTGCTGGTGGTCGGTGCGCGCGGTGGCGCGCAGCCCGGCGGACTGGCCGGTCACACTCCTATCGGCTCGGTCAGCAATAAGGTGCTTCATCACGCTCAGTGCCCCGTCGTGGTGGTGCCAGGCCACTGACGCGCCCTGCTAGCCGCCGGTGCGCGGCCGGCAACTGGTGCGCGCGGTTACGTGTTGCGATCACTGGCAGCGAGTTCCTGCTGTGCCGCCGGGCCGAGGCCAAACAGCCGCAGGCCGTTGCTCCAGAGCACCTTCCTGAGCCAGCTATCGCCGATGCCCAGCGATACCAGGCCGCTTACCTGGGCAGCGAACTGGTGCGGGATCGTGGGGAAGTCTGAGCCGAACACGATCCGGTCGCCGAGGTCCGCGATGCGCTGCACCAGGTGCAGCGGCGAGGGACCGAGATATGGCGGGTCGGTGAACACCATGGCCGTGTCGAGCCAGATGCCGTCATGCTGCTCGGCCAGGGTGACGAACGCTTCGTGGTTGGGTGCGCCGAGGTGCGCGATCACCAGTCGCAGGCGGGGGAACTGGCTGAGCAGCCGCCGGACTTTATCCGCGCCGCACCATTCCTCGTTCCCGGAGCCATCAGCGACGGCCCCGGCGTGCATGATGACCGGGATGCCGGCGTCCTGAAGCAGCCCCCAGGCCCCGGCGAGCAGCGGATCGGTGGTGTCGAATCCGCCGACCTGCAGGTGCACCTTGACGGCGCGGCCGCCGGCGTCCAGGCAGCGCGCTGTCTCGGCCGCTACCCCCGGCTCGGGGTAGATCGTGAAGGTCGGGATGGCAGCCGGTGCCGCTGCAGCCAGACCGAGGGTGTGATCGTTGAGGAACGACAGCATGCCCGGACGGTGGGCATAGGCAAGGGCAGTGTGATGTCGGACACCAAGCGCGGCGAGTGCGGCGAGCCGGTCTTCGGCCGGCCACCGGTAGGTCACCGGCCACGGCGGCGTCAGCCGGTCAAACCAGCGCCACACCGCATCCTGCAGACGGTCCGGCAGGAAGTGGACGTGGGCATCTACGATCCCCGGGACGCCCAGCGCCGCCAGGAAGCCCAGGACCTCATCGTCGGTCATCGGGAGCAGATTAGCGTGCTTTGCGCAGGCCGGGCGCTGAGCTAGGCGTCAGGATTGCCAGAGGCACCATCCAGGGAACCTGCAGGCGAACCGATTACGCTGCGGTAAGACCCCACTGAGGTAGGGCTAGGCAGGAAGGATCGAGACCATGCCGGAGAACGTGAGCATCGCCTATCGCGGGGCGAACTACGCCATCGGACAGGGGCCGCAGTTCTACGGGATCTGGCATGCCGCGGCACCGCAGAGCATGCCGCTGGAGTGGTGGCCGCTAACCCCGGAGGGCTGGACGAGTGCCTGGTCCCGGTTTGCCTCGATCGAGGTGCCCGGCACCATCGTGCCGACCACCGCCATCTCGGCACCGGGGAGCGGATCTTCCGGGCTGGCTGCCGCTTCGGTCTCCCCGCTGGCCGGGGTGACCCCGGCAGCTGAGGCGACCCCGGCAGCTGAGGCGACCCCGGCAGCTGAGGCGACCCCGGCGGCCGGGCAGAGTTCACCGCCAGCGGGAACGCCAGCGCCGTCGGCAGCCGACGGGTCACCTGACGCGGCTGCCGCCGTGCCGGCTGCCGCCGTGCCGGCTGACGATGCGACCGACCCGCGGTACGGGCCGGTGGTAATGCGCCCTTACAGTCCCGCGAGGATGCCGCGAAACGCCCTCATCGGGGTCGGCCTGCTCGCCGTGGGGATCCTCCTCGGAGTCATCGGCCTGTTCCCGGCCTACAACGACGGCGCCAGCCTGGCCGCGCAGTCAGCTAGTCTCTGGCCGCACCTCATCTATCTCGCCTCCTGGGCCGGCAGCGCCGTGCTCATCCTGCTTGGCGGCGGCCCTCGCCGAGCCGGGGTAATGTTCGGCGCTGCCGTGAGCGTGGTTACCTTCGGCTTCTTCCTGGCTGACGTCGGCACGCCCATCGCTTACGGCACGCGGTACATGGGCGCGGGCCTGACCCTCTCGGTCATCGGCTGGCTTGTCTGCACGGCGGGCGTCGTGCTGGCCTGGGCGGGGTCTGGCCTTGACGTCCGGCGCAGGCCAGCGGGCCAGTTCGGCGTCCGGCAGGGCAGGCTGGCCAGTCACGAGGTCGTCCCCACGGTCGTGATGATTCTCGCGGCCATCGGTGCCGCGGTCGCGTTCGCGCCATCCTGGGACAGCTTCCTGCTGCAGACGTCCTCCGGTGCCTCGCAAACAGTGCGGCAGGGCAACGCGTTCGCGAATCCGGCTCCGGTGATCGCCGGCGATGTCGCCGTCATGGTGCTGCTGGTCGCTGTCCTGGTAATCGCGGTGTTGTGGCGGCCGATCCGGCTCGGCGCCGCACTTGCCGCCGGCGCCATCGTCCCGATGCTGGGGCAGGTCGTCTCCGCCACCGTGCAGGTGGCCCAGCCAACCTCGCCGTTGCAGTTCGGTTACTCGCAGGCACAAGCCAACGCCCTCGGCCTCACGATTACCAACGGGCTGACGGCGATGTTCTGGGTGTACTGCGCGTTCCTCGGGACGCTGCTGCTGCTGGGCGCGTGGATGCTGCTCACCCCGGATGCTGCCGCAGACCGGGGCCCCTTCTACCCCGGCCTGCCTTATGCCGGCCAGCCGTATGCGGGCCTGCCTTATGCCGGCCAGCCCTACGCTGGCCAGCCCTACCCAGGCCCCTATGCCGGCTCGCCTCAGCCGGGGCCGGTCTACGGGAGCAGCATGACCGTCCCGTCAGAGGCCGCGCCGCCCGCTGACGGCGGACCGAGCCTGCCGCCCACACACCCCGAGCCACAGCAGTAACGGCTGTCGGCTCGTGCCAGACTTGCCGGATGGCCGGTGATCTGTCACAGATCGTCAATACCCTCGAGAATGACGCGTTCCAGGCACTTCATGGTCGCTGGGATCCGCTTGAGCCGGCCGCGGCAGTGACGCTGCTGGCAGCCGCGGATGTGCGCTGGTATGTCGCCGGCGGCCGGGCTGCGAGGGTTGGCGCGATCTGGGTGAGGCGCTCGATCGCCCGAATCCCGCTGGCAGACGCATTCTTGCCTGTACCGGGCCCAAGCTACTGAGCGGCGGCTGTCTTGACGAACCGGGCAATGACGCTGACGTGTGCCTTCCCTTTGATCATGCCGAGCTGATTCCAGCGCATGCCGAAGTCGGCCCGGTCGATCTCAGCGTCGGCCGCGAGGGTGATCGCCTCGTCGGTTGTCTCGGTGACGCGGGCGCTCAGCGTCAGCTGCCTGGCCCGGCCGGCCACCGTCAGTGTCCCGCTAGTAGCCACGCCGTCAGCGCCCTGCCTGGCAGCCTGCGGCAGCTCGACCACGATCTGCGGGTGCTCGCCGGCATTGAAGAAGTCCTTGGACCGCAGGTGCTCGTCGCGCTTTCCGTTCTTCGTGTCGATCGATGCCGCGTCTATCTCGAGGCGGCCGCGTCCGGATCCGTCCGGCAGGATCTCTGCCGATCCGCTCAGCCTGGTGAAGGAACCGCGCACGGTGCCCATTCCCCAGAAGGTCTTGTGCGTGATCGAGACGGCCGAGGACGCCGGATCCAGCTGGAAGCTGGCCGGGCCGGGGTAAGCTGTCGCGGCCTGGTCGCTGCCGGGAGTCGTCATTGCCGATAGCCTCTCTAGGCGGGATGAAGATAGTTCAAGATTGAATGGTCACTTCAGTAATAGTAGTCAGCCTCATAATCGTGTCAATCACAGTACCCGAGTATGCTGTCGGCATGAGCACGGTCGGGCCCGAGGCTGAGGCGGCGCACTTCCCGCAGGGCACCGCCGGCCAGGGCGAGGAGGAGTCGGCCGCGGCGCTGGTTGCGCAGACAGCGCGCTTCACCACGAGCTTCCTGCGCTGGATGGAAACGCGCTCCTACGGCGGGCTGAATTACCTCAGGCTCCAGTTGCTTCAGGCACTGCACTGCGGCGGACCCGCCATCATGCGGGATCTCGGCACCCAGATCGGCACCTCCCCGCGCAACATGACGGCGATCGTGGATGCGCTCGAGGATGCGCATCTCGTCGTGCGCCGTCGGCACCCCACCGACCGGAGGGCCACGCTCATCGAACTGTCGCCCGAGGGTGCCCGCGAGGCGGAGCGGGAGCTAGGTCCGCGGATCGGCGCGATGTCGGACATCTTCGCGGACCTCTCGCCTGCCGAACGGAACCAGTTTTCCTCGATCCTCGGCAAGCTCACGCGCGCCATCAGGAACCGGCAGGGCAAGTGCTAGCCGGCCCGTGCCGGTAGACGAAGAAGATCCGGTCCGACTCGTCGCTGACCGGGCTCTTGTCCAGGCTGGCTTCCTCGAGCAGCCCGAACCGGCCGGCCAGCGCGGCGCGGATGGTGGCCAGTGGCACGCCAAGCTCGTAGATGCGCTCGTCATGCAGCCGGTAGACGTCGTCGTGCAGCCATTCGAAGATCCTGGTCCGCCACAGCGACAGCGCCCCGGCTGCGGACCGCACCGTCATGAGCACCGTGTTGCCATCGAATTCATCCAGGTACGGCGGCATGCCGTCGAGGCGTTCCAGCCGTCCAGCGGTGTTCACGTCGAACACGAACAGGCCGTCGGCGGCAAGGTGCTCGTGCACGCAACTGAACAGCGTCAGCCAGCCGGCGAACGACTGCACATGGTTGATCGTGTCGAACATGCAGATGATCACGTCGAACCGGGCTGGCAGGCTGAACGCGGTCATGTCCGCCTGCACCAGTCGCGCGTCCGGCGCGGTCCGCGCGGCGACCGCCAGCATGTCCGGTGACCGGTCGATTCCGGTGACCGCGAGGCCCGGCGACAGGCCAGCGAGCAGCGCCCCGGTGCCGCAGCCAAGCTCGAGCAGCGACCGCGCGCCGGGCAGGTACCTGCCGATGTAGCCCTGAATGCGGTCGATCTCCTCGGACCGGTCGCCCATGATCCGGTCGTAGAACCGGGCGAAGCCTGCATAGTCGGTCACGTCGCCGCCTCCAAAGTCAACACCTTACGGGCGGGAACGGGCAGTTCGCAGCCGCTGATACCGGCACGCTCGCTGATCGGCGCCGGCCCCGATCGGTTGCGACCGGGCCGGTCGGAACTTGTCGGAAGGACAGGACATGTTCAGGGACTGGTGCCCCCGCCGGGGCGATTCAGCCGGTCCTGACGGATCACCGGCCAGTGCCGCGGGTTCGTCGGGCTTGTGTCACGGAGTGGGGGCGAGGGCGACGACCTCGCGGCGGAACGGCACCTCATCGTTGGGCGGCAAGGTAGCGCCGAACTCCTCGGCGTAGCGGTGCCCGGACCACACTGCGGCGGCGATGGTGCCGGGCGCCCATGCGTCGCCGATGCTGCGTACGCTTCTCAGGGCACCGGTGCCGACCCGGTTGATCAGGTCCAGGTACAGCTCGTCGTGGGGCAGCCGGGCAGTGACCAGCACGACACTGTCTGCGGCGAGTTCGCCGGCCTGACCAGTGTAGGTGTTCGCGGTCTCGACGTGGTCGGGGTGCACGGCGGTTACCGCCAGGCCGGTGTGCAAGGTGACACCGGCCAGCAGCAGCCGACGGGTGATCTTGACGACCTCCAGGGTGTTCACGGTCCACATCGACACCTGCGCCGCCGGGGTGATCACGTGTACCTCGTGACCTTCCGCGGCGAGCAGCTCCGCGAGCACCCCGCCCATGTAGTAGTGGTCATCGTCGAACAGCACCACCCGCCGGCCGCTAGGCCGGGTTCCGGCCATCACGTCGTCCGGGGTGAGCACGTCGACGGCCGGGTCGACCGGGATCGGCTGAGTGTGGTAGCGGGCGACGCCGTCGCGCCGCCAGGTGGCGCCGACGGCGACCGCGACGTGCTCGAACTCGTACTCGATGATGTCGGCAGCGCTCATCGGGCTCTCTCTGTAGATCTCGACGCTCTTCAGCTCCGACAGGGCCTTCTCACGGTAGTCGAGCACCCGGATCCAGGCGGCCAGGCCTGGTAGCCGGGCCTCCTTGGCCACGCGCCCGCCAAGCTGCCGTCCGGCCTCGGCCAGCACCACTTCGTAGCCCCGGACGCCGAGCGCGCGGGCCGCCTCGAGCCCGCCCGGGCCGGCTCCCACGACGAGGATGCGGGCGCCAGATTCCTTAGGGCGGATGTATTCCGGGTGCCATCCGCGCCGGAATTCCTCACCCATGGTGGGGTTCTGCGTGCACCGGATGGGTGACATGGTGAAGTCCCCGGACACGCAGATGTTGCAGCCGATGCATTCGCGGATCGTTTCCAGTCGCCCGGTGCGGATCTTGTCAGGCAGGAACGGGTCGGCGATAGATGGCCGCGCCGCCCCGATCAGGTCGAGGATGCCGGTCCTGACCTGGCGGACCATCAGGTCAGGCGAGGTAAAGCGACCCACTCCTACCACCGGCTTGCTGGTCAACTGCTTCAGGCCGGCAACGTATTCTTCCTGCTCGCCTTCCGGCCCGAACCGGGAGGTGTTGGAATCGTCCTCCCAGCTGCCCAGCACGAAGTCCCACAGGTCCGGGTGCTCGCCCAGTTCACCGAGGATCTCCTCGATCTGTGGGCGGGAGATCCCGGTGTGGCCGAGGCGTTCGTCGATGGTGATCCGGCAGGCCACCGCGGCGCGGCCGGACACCTCCTCATAAGTCTCTTCAAGGATCTCGCGGAGCAGCCGCATCCGGTTGCGCGGGCTGCCGCCGTACTCGTCGGTGCGCTGGTTGTAGCGCGGGGAGAGGAAGTGATGGATGCCGCCGAGGGCGTGCCCGGCGTAGACGTACACCAAGTCGTAGCCGACCTGGAGCGAGCGCCGTACCGCGGTGCGGTGCCAGCGGCGCAGGTCGGCGATGTCGGCCTTGGTCATCGCCCGCGCCTGCACGGGGTCGTAGCTGAACGTCGCGACTGGCAGGTGGCCGGGCGCGAGCGGGATCTCCCGGCTGTACAGGTTAGGAGCGTTCAGGCCGTTGTGTGCCAGTTCAATACCCGCCAACGCGCCGCCCTCATGCACCGCGTCGGCGATGCGGGCCAGCGCAGGCAGATCCTGCTCATCCCAGATCCGCAGCTCGATAAATGGCGCGATGCCTGGGCGGCCTTCACCACCGTGGCGATCATCTACCCCGGCATCGGCACGGCTGACCCGAATTCCTCACTGCCGAGCGGATTCGCGGGAGAGCGCCTCCAGTACACGCTGTCCCAGGTCATACCGCTCGCCGCGATGGTGCTCATCGGGCTTGGGCTGTATGCGCTCGGCAGGCGTACCCATTCCCGTGAGTCCGCGTCGTCCGAACCTGCCGTCAGCGAGCGGCCGGGGCGCTGATCGGCAAACCGGCCGCGTCAGTCGCCACCGCGCCCGAGGCGCGCGTGTCCGTCGACGCCGAGTTGCCGGACTAGCCCGCAGGACGAGCGGCATTGCCCGCCGGGGCCGACAATAAAGGCATGACGTTCCGGGCAGCCTCGGTGGCAGTTCTCGCGGACATTCACGGTAATCTTCCGGCGCTCAGCGCCGTACTCGCCGAACCCGATGTCGCAGCCGCGGCGCTGGTAGTGCTGCTGGGTGACATCGCGCTCGGGCCGATGCCGGCGCAGACCCTGGACGTGCTGGCGGGACTGGGCGAGCGGGCGGCCTGGGTGCGCGGCAACTGCGAGCGGGAAATGGTCACCGTGTTCGACGGCTGTGACGTGCCCGGACAGAACGGCCGGCAGGCGGCCGCCAGCGCCGCGCTGATAGCCAGGCGGCACCGGGACCTGCTGGACGGCCTGCCGCTGACCGTGACGCTGGATATCGACGGCCTTGGCCAGGCGCTGTTCTGCCATGCCACGCCGCGCCGCGACGACGAGATGCTGCTCGTGGACAGCCCGCCGGAGCGCTTCCAGGCCGCGCTGTCCGGGCTCGAGCCTGGCATCGAGGTCGTGGTCTGCGGGCACACGCACATGCAATTCGACCGGCTCGCCGTCGGGCGGCGGGTTCTCAACCCGGGCAGTGTCGGCATGCCATACGGCCCGTCCGGGGCGCACTGGGCCATGCTGGGACCGGACGTCACGCTGCGCCGCACCGAGTACGACACCTCGGCGGCTGCCGGGACGATCGCAGCCAGCGGCTATCCCGGCGGCCAGGAGTGGGCTCGTGAATACGTGCTCAGCCACTACTCCGACGCCGAGGCCCTAGCGGCGTTCACCGAGATCGCCCGCGATCAGGCGGGCCAGGACTGCTGACGGGGCTGGCTCCCGGCTCCCGGTGGCCGGTCTCCAGACGGCCAGTCTTCGGACAGCAGTGCCCACCGCTCGTGGTCGCGCCAGTCGCCGTCGACCATCAGGTACCGGGGCGAGTAGCCCTCTAGCCGGAAGCCGAGCCGCTGCACCAGGCGCAGCGAGCGGACGTTGCCCGGCTGGACGTTCGCCTCCAGCCGGTGCAGGCCGAGGCCGGCGAAGGCGTCGCTGACGACAGCGCGCAGTCCTGCCGTCATGAGGCCGCGCCCGGCGTGCGAGGCGAACGCCGCGTAACCCAGGTATCCGGAGCACAGCGCGCCGCGCACGATGTTGTTGATGGTGATGTACCCGGCCAGCTCGCCGCACTCGGCATGCCGGACCAGGTAACTAGCCTGGTTGTCGCCTGCGGCGCGGCTGAGGAACTCGGCGTACCGTTCGGCGCTGTCCGGCGGCGCTACCCAGGGATGCGTCAGCATGGCGCTGGCCCGCGCGGCTGCGATGAACTCGCCGGCGTCCGCCGTTGATGGCGCTGACAAGCTCACTCCGGGGCTCGTCCCGCGCGCCTGCCCAGTCATTGGCGCAGCCGGGACGGGTCGAATCCGACGGACACAGCGTGCAGCGCCTGGTCGAGGTAGACGGTGAGGTCGGCGTCGGCGCGCTCGGCCCACTGCTCGTAGGCGGACCGGCACACGGCAAGCGTGGCGCGCCCGATCGCCAGCGGATACAGTGTGTCCGCCGCGAGGCCGAGCCGGCCTGCGGCGAACTCGCTGATGGCCCGCTCCCATGCGTCGTAGTGCTGGGCGGCGCTCGCCTGCAGGGCAGGCACGGAGCCGATCAAGTTCATCCGGGTGCGCAGTTCGGGTACGTCCTGCGCCCGGTACCGGTTGACACCGACCACCGCCTGACGGATGGCCTCCATCATCGGCACGTCGGCCCGGATGGCACGCAGCGCCGCGCGCAGCGCACGGACCTCGCCGTCGAACGCGTGCCACAGGACGTCGGCCTTGGAATCGAAATACCGGAAGAACGTCCGCTTGCTCACTCCGGCGGCAGTGGCGATCCGCTCGACCGTCGTTTCGTCGAAGCCATCCTCGGTGAACAGGCGCAGTGAGATGAGCTCCAGTTCGCGCGCGCTGGTGCCGGGCGGGCGGCCCCTGCGCCCGGCTTGCGGGTGGTCGGCAACTCGCATTATCTGGCCGCCCCATATCTTGCCGCGGTGCCTGGCCCTTGATTTCGTCACGCGATGACGATTAACGTTACTCCCATTCGTGACGCAGTGCCGAATACTTGCAGATCAGCGAATCCGGGAGGACGCCATGCCTGACAGCGCCACCGAACTGCTCGAGCCGCCAGCCGCCGAGATCTCAGCCGAGATTACCGGCGCTGAGGCGGGTGAGACGGCGGCTGGGGGCCAGGCTGGGGCGGGCGAGGTCATCGCCGCTGACCTGCTGGTCGAGGAGATCTCCATCGACGGCATGTGCGGTGTCTACTAGCAGCGACGCGGCGGCTGCGCCCTTCGACCTGGATGCGGCCTGGCGGCTGCATCCGCAGGTTTCGGTGCGGCCGGAGCGCTTCGGCGCGCTGCTTTATCACTTCGGCACCCGGCGGCTGTCGTTCCTGAAAAGCCCGGCACTGCTGACCGTGGTCGAATCACTGGGAACGCAGCCGAGTGCCAGGGCCGCCTGTGCTCAGGCCGGCGTCGGGTCGGCCGACCTGCCGTCCTACGCCCGGGCGCTGTCCGCGCTGGCGTCGAGCCAGATGATCTGCGGCAGGACCGCGGCATGACCGTGACCGCCGCGCCGCTGGCACAGCAGTTCAGGTTCGGCCTGGCCGCGCCCATCTGCCTGACCTGGGAGCTCACCTACGCCTGCAATCTGTCCTGCGTGCACTGCCTGTCGAGTTCGGGCCGGCGGGATCCGCGTGAGCTGAGCACAGCCGGGTGCAAGCGCGTTATCGACGAGCTTGAGCGGATGCGGGTCTTCTACGTCAACATCGGCGGTGGCGAGCCGACGGTGCGGCCGGACTTCTGGGAACTGGCGGACTACGCCACCGAGCATCACGTCGGCGTGAAGTTCTCGACCAACGGCTTGCGGATCACGCCGGAGGTGGCCCGGAGGCTGGCCGGCAGCGACTACATCGACGTGCAGATCTCCCTGGACGGCGCGACCGCCGAGGTGAACGACGCGGTTCGCGGCCAGGGCTCGTACCGCATGGCGATGCGGGCCATGCAGAACCTGGCGACCGCCGGGTTCGCCGGGTTCAAGATTTCCGTTGTGATGACCAGGCAGAACGTGTCCAAGCTCGACGCCTTCAAGGCCATCGCGGACTCCTTCGGCGCGCAGCTGCGGATCACCAGGTTGCGGCCGTCCGGCCGGGGTGCCGACGTCTGGGACGAGCTCCATCCGACCGCCGGCCAGCAGCGTGAGCTGTACGACTGGCTGCTCGCCAATGGCGAGAACGTGCTGACCGGGGACTCGTTCTTTCACCTGTCCGGCTACGGTCAGGAGCTGCCGGGCCTCAACATGTGCGGGGCCGGCCGGGTGGTGTGCCTTATCGACCCGGTTGGTGACGTGTACGCCTGCCCGTTCGCGATCCACGATGCGTTCCTCGCCGGGAACGTCCGCGATCCCGGCGGGTTCGCCGAGGTATGGCGGAGCTCAGAGCTCTTCACCGGCTTGCGTCGCCCGCAGTCCGGCGGTGCCTGCACGTCCTGCGCCGCGTTCGACGCCTGCCAGGGCGGGTGCATGGCGGCCAAGTTCTTCACGGGCCTGCCGCTCGACGGGCCGGATCCGGAATGCGTGCGCGGGTTCGGTGAGGCGGCCCTCGCGGCGACTGAGACCGGGTCCGCGCCGCGCCCGGCCGGGGACCACTCGCACCGGGTGGCGCCGCGGCAAGGCCAGCCATCGCGGCAAGGTCAGCCGCCGTCGCGGCGCGGGCGGCCGGTGCCGGTCTCGATCGGCCGACGGCCGGCTGACCCGGCCGCCATCCCCGGGCCGGACCGGGCTGCTGTCCCTGGGTCGGCCGTTGACCAGCGCGGTGTTCCGGACCGGGCCTGCGACTCCAGCCCGCTGGCCGGATTCAGGCTGGCCGGATCCGCCCGCGTCCAAGGCACCGGGCCGGCCGGGCGGTAGCGGCATGGCTCCAGCGAGCCGGGAAGGGCCGGTCATCGGGACCGAGCCGGCGGGGACCGAGCCGGCGGCCAGCAATGCAGCAGCCGGACGCGTGGCGATCATTACCGGTGCGGCCCGTGGCATCGGCGCGGCGACCGTGCGGGCGCTGGCTGCCGACGGCTGGTCGGTTCTCGCCGTTGACTGCGCCGGTGACGACGAGGCCATCCCGTACCGGCTCGGGACCAAGGCGGAACTGGACGCGGTCGTCGCCGAGACGGCCGCGCTGGCCGGCCGGGCCGGCGGGGCCGACCGGATCGGCTCGTTCGTCGCCGACGTCCGCGACCCCGAGGCACTGGCCGCCGCGGTCGCGGTCGCCGAGTCCCGGTGGGGCGGCCTCGACGCGGCGATCGGCTGTGCGGGCGTCATCGCCGGCGGCGTGCCGCAGTGGGAAGTCCCGCTGGACCAGGAGCGGGCCGTGCTCGACATCGACCTCGGCGGGGTGCTGAACCTCGCCAGGGCGGCAGTGCCAGCGCTGCTGCGCCGGCCTGAGCCGCGCAGCGGCCGGTTCCTCGCGGTGGCATCGGCCGCCGCAACCCGCGGGCTGCCGATGCTTGCGGCCTACTGTGCCGCGAAGGCCGGGGTAGCCGGGCTGATCCGGGCCCTCGCCGTCGAGCTCGGCAGCACCGGGGTGACCGCGAACGCGGTCAGTCCTGGATCTACCGACACGCCGATCCTGGCCGCCAGTGCCCGGCTCTATGACCTTGCCAGCCCGCAGGACTTCGCCGCCCACCAGCCAGCGGGCCGGCTGCTCGCGCCGGCCGAGATCGCCGCTGTGCTCGCGTTCCTGGCCGGACCTGCCAGCAGCGGCATGACCGGCGCGGTGGTTCCGGCAGATGGCGGACTGGCGTTGTGAGGCCGCCGGCAGTGGCTGGTGCCGACGGCGGGCCCGCCGACGGCACGGCAGCGGACACGGCAGCGGACACGGCAGCGGACATCGGCGGCGGCGGTGCGGACAGCATTGGCGGCCTGCCGCCAGGCTTCAGGATCGAGCTGAACCCTGGCACGAAGAAGCTGACCGGCGACTCGCTGTTCGGCGGCTCACCTGCCCGGGTGATGCGACTGACGCCCGCGGGCATGGCTGCGCTCGCCGAGCTGGAGGCCGGCCCGGTCCGGACCGCGGCAGCCGGCCAGCTCGCCCGCCGGCTCACCGACGCCGGACTGGCGCATCCGGTGCCACCTTCTGCGGGCTGGCCTTCTGCGGGCTGGCCTTCTGCGGGCTCGCCATCCACCGGCTGTGACCAGCCGGGCGCGGCTACCGTGACCGTGGTCATCCCGGTCCGGGACCGTGCCGCCATGCTGGAGCGCTGCCTGGCCGCAGCCGGTTCCCGGTACCCGGTCGTGGTGGTCGACGACGGCTCGGCGGACCCGGATGCCGTCGCTGCGATCGCGGCACGACACGGCGCGGCTGTCAGCCGCCGGGTGACCAACGGCGGCCCGGCTGCTGCCCGCAATACCGGCCTGACCGGCCTGGCCACCGACCTGATCGCGTTCCTGGACAGCGACTGCGTGCCCCCGGACGGCTGGATCGGCAGGCTCGCTGCGCACTTCACCGACCCGCAGGTGGGGGCGGTCGCGCCGCGGATCGTCCCGATCACGGCTTCCCCCGCTGCGCAGCGCCGCGCCGACGGGGCACCAGCCTCCGCCAGGTACGCGGCAGCCTGCGGCAGCCTCGACCTCGGCGCGCAATCTGCCCGGGTGCTGCCGGGTGGCCGGGTCGGTTACGTGCCGACCGCAGCGCTGGTGGTGCGGCGCAGCGCGCTGGACAGTGCCGCCAGCGGCCGGCCGCCCTTTGATCCAGCGCTGCGGTGCGGCGAGGACGTCGATTTGATCTGGCGCCTGCACGACGCGGGCTGGCGGATCAGGTACGAGCCGGCCGTGCAGGTACCGCATGACGGCCCGGTGACCTGGGCCGGCCTGCTGGGCCGCCGGTTCCGGTACGGCACCTCGGCTGGTCCGCTGGCCCGCCGCCACCCCGCGAACCTGGCTCCGCTGGTCCTGCATCCCTGGCCTGCGCTCACCGTCGCTGCCGTGCTGGCGCGCCGTCCGGCGGCCGCGGCCGCCGGACTGGCCGGGGGCTGGTTGGACCTCGCGGCAGCGCTCCGGCGGGCCGGCCTCCCCGCGGACGGCGTTCCGGCGGCAGCACTGACCGCCGCCCGCCAGACATGGCTGGGCGTTGGCCGTTATGCCACCCAGTTCTGCGTGCCTGCTGTCGCGCTTGCGCTGGCAAGGCCGGGCGGCTCGTCGGCCCGCCGTCGCTGGGGCCGCCGCATCGCCGCGGCAAGCCTGCTTATCGGCCCCGCGCTTACTGACTACGCGCAGCGCAAGCCGGACCTGGATCCGGTCACCTTCGCGCTCGCGCGCATCGCCGACGATATCTGCTACGGCGCCGGCGTCTGGGCTGGCTGCCTGCGCGAGCGAACCCTGGTGCCAGTCACCCCGAGGGTTTCCTTGCGGATGCTGCGGCTCAGCGGCCGCCGTGACGGAAAGGACTGACGCCACATGGGCAACGGCTGGTTCGAGTCGGTGGCGCAGGCGCAGCGGCGCGCGCGCAAGCGGCTGCCCGCCTCGGTCTACGGCGCGCTGCTGGCAGGGTCAGAACGCGGCCAGACCCTTGAGGACAACGTCCGCGCGTTCACCGAGCTGGGCTTCGCCCCGCATGTGGCCGGGAACCCGGCGGAGCGCGGCCTGGCGACCACCGTGCTTGGTCAGCCCGTTTCGCTCCCGGTGATCATCTCGCCAACCGGGGTCCAGGCGGTTCACCCCGACGGCGAGGTGGCCGTCGCGCGCGCGGCGGCGGCCCGCGGCACCGCGATGGGCCTCAGTTCGTTTGCCAGCAAGCCGGTGGAGGATGTCATCGCGGCGAACCCGAAGACGTTCTTCCAGATCTACTGGTGCGGCAGCCGCGATCAGATCCTGGCCCGGCTGGACCGGGCCAGGAGCGCAGGCGCGGTAGGCCTCATCCTGACCGCGGACTGGACCTTCTCGCACTCCCGCGACTGGGGCAGTCCGAAGATCCCGGACCGGATGGACCTGCGCACGATCCTCAGGCACGCTCCGGAAGCAGTGATCAGGCCGCGCTGGCTCTCCGGTTACGCCAGGACGGGCCGGCCGCCGCAGCTAACCGTGCCGAACATGGCGCTGCCCGGGATGGCGCCGCCGACCTTCTTCGGTGCCTACGGCGAGTGGCTGCAGACAGCGCCGCCGACCTGGGACGACGTTTCCTGGCTGCGTGAGCAGTGGAGCGGGGCGTTCATGCTCAAGGGGGTAACGCGGATCGACGACGCCAAGCGCGCCGTCGACGCCGGCGTCAGTGCGATCTCGGTCTCCAATCACGGCGGAAATAACCTGGACGGCACGCCGGCCACGATCCGGATGCTGCCGGGCATCGCCGACGCGGTCGGCGGCCAGGTCGAGGTGCTGCTGGACGGCGGCATCCGGCGAGGCAGCGACGTAGTGAAGGCACTCGCGCTCGGTGCTCGCGCGGTGATGATCGGCCGGGCGTACCTTTGGGGCCTTGCGGCAGGCGGGCAGGCAGGCGTGGAGAACGTGCTGGACATCCTCCGCAACGGCGTGGATTCCGCGCTGCTCGGCCTCGGCAGGTCATCGGCGTGTGACTTGAGCAGGGAAGACGTGATCATCCCGGCCGGCTTCGTGCGCCGGGCGGGCGGCTGACCAGACCGGGCACATGACAACTGTCACGGTCAGGTCGTGACGGCCAGTTCATGATCGCGCTAGCTGCGGCTGCGATCATTCAGTCCATGACGGTTACGAACACCGACCCGCGGGCATGGCCGGCTCAGGACCGGCCGCTGGCCGTCGAGCTGGCCGGAGTCAGCAAGAACTTCGGGCGCGTCCAGGCGGTCAGGAATGCTGACTTGCGGCTGCGGTCCGGCGAGATTGTCGCGATCCTCGGCCCGAACGGGGCGGGTAAGACCTCCACGATCGACATGATCCTTGGCCTGTCCCAGCCGGCCTCGGGCCGTGTTTCGGTGCTCGGGATGCAGCCGCGTCAGGCGATTTCCCGCGGCCTGGTATCGGCGGTGATGCAGACCGGCGGCTTGCTGAAGGACCTGACTGTGCGCGAGACCGTCGAGTACACCGCCAGCCTGTTCGCGCAAAGCCAACCGGTCGGCGAGGCGCTGAGCGGGGCAGGTATCACCGAGATCGCCGATCGGCGGGTCGGTAAGTGCTCGGGCGGTGAGCAGCAGCGGTTGCGGTTCGCGCTGGCGTTGCTGTCCGATCCCGAACTGCTGGTCCTGGACGAGCCGACGACCGGCATGGACGTGGAGGGCCGGCGCAGTTTCTGGTCGGCCATCCGCAAGGACGCCGAGCAGGGCCGGACAGTGTTGTTCGCTACCCACTACCTGGAAGAGGCCGACGCTTACGCCGACCGGATCGTGCTGCTGCGGCAGGGCCGGATCGTCGCTGACGGTACGGCAGCCGAGATCAAGGCGATGGCAGCCGGCCGGACCGTGCGCGCCACTTTGGCCGGAGCGAGCGAGGCGCTGCTGGCGGACATCCCCGGCGCTGACAGCGTCGAGATCCGCGGCGAGACCGTGCTGGTGCACGCCCGCGACAGCGACGCGGTCGCCCGGTACCTGCTGACTCAGACCGTTGCGAAAGACCTGGAGATCACCGCCCGCGGCATCGAGGACGCCTTCCTCGCGCTCACCGGGGACACTGGCTCGGGCACGGCAACCACTGGCTCGGGCACGGCAACCACAGGAGCATTCTGATGAGCACGATGCCATCGACGATCGCGCCCGACCTGAGCGGTCGCCGTCCGCCAGCACTTGGCGGCTTCAACGTGACGGTGCTAAAGCTCGAAATCCGGCGGCTGACTCGTAACCGGCGCACCATCATCATCGCGATCGTGGTGCCGGTGGTGTTCTTCCTGTCGTTCGGGCTGAACCGGGCCTACGACAGTCATCGCGCCGGGCACGGCAATGTCTCGGCTTTCGTGATGATCAGTCTCGCCTTGTACGGCGCGGTGCTGGCGACCACGTTCGGCGGCGCGATGGTGTCGATCGAGCGCGCCCAGGGCTGGAGCAGGCAGTTGCGGCTCACGCCGCTGTCACCGGTCGCCTACATCGTCGTCAAGATTCTCACGGCTCTGGTACTCGGAGCCTGCTCGGTTGCCGCGGTGTACATTGCCGGCGTCCTCTCGCACAAGCCATCGATGTCGGTCGGCCTGTGGATCGCGACGGGGCTATCGGTGTGGATCGGCTCGCTGCTGTTCGCGGCGTTCGGCCTGTTCCTCGGCTACCTGCTGCCTGCCGAGAATGTCATGCAGCTCATCGGCCTCATCCTCGCCCTGCTGTCGTTCGCGGGCGGCCTGTTCATCCCGGTCAGCCAGTTCGCGCAGGTCGTGCAGGAGGTGGCCAAGTGGACTCCGATGTATGGCCTTAACCAGCTGGTGCACACTCCGCTGCTCGGCAATGGCGTCGACTGGACGTGGGCGGTCAACGTCGTGGCCTGGCTGGTCATCTTTGCCGGCGGGGCGGCCTGGCGGATGCGCAAGGACACTGCCCGGGTCTGACCTGCCGGCCGCCCCTGCGGGCACTTTGCACTCGAAACAGGGTTGGAGTGATAAGTCGCCACAATCGCAGGGAGGCGTTTGCCAACTAGCTGCCCTCAGGCCGCGTCTTAGTCGTAACCGTGCGAAACGGCGCGGCAGTTACGCGGCGAGGGGAGCACATGCCAAAGCCCGTCGATGGAAACCAGCGGTACGTGGCCGGCCTGGACGGGCTCCGCGCGCTAGCGGTGCTTGCGGTCATCGCCTACCACGTGGACCTCGGCTGGGCGCAGGGCGGGTTACTGGGCGTCGGCATCTTCTTCACGCTGAGCGGCTATCTCATCACCGACCTGCTGCTGGCTCATCAGGCGGCGACCGGCGCGCTGGGCCTGGTGCGCTTCTGGCAGCGCCGGGCTCGCAGGCTTTTGCCGGCCCTGTTCGTCATGCTCGCGGCCGTGGCAGTGTGGGTTGCGCTGCTGCGGTCCAGCCAGCTTCCGGCCCTGCGCGGTGCGATGGCGGCTGCCGTCGGCTATGTCAGCAACTGGTGGCTGATCGCGCAGAATTCCTCGTACTTCGCCCGGTTCGCGCCACCTACCCCGCTCGGCCATCTGTGGTCCCTGGCCGTGGAAGAGCAGTTCTACCTGCTCTGGCCGTGGCTGATCCTGGTGGGCCTGTACCTGACCCGGCGCCTGGGCGAAGAGCCGAGGCGGCGCTGGCTGGCGGGCGGGACACTCGCGCTTGCCGCCGCGTCCGCCGGTCTTATGGTCGCCCTTTACCATCCCGGTTATGACCCGACGCGGGTCTACGACGGCACCGATACGCGCGCGTTCGCCCTGCTGATCGGGGCGGCACTGGCAATCGCGCGGCCAAGCCGGCAGATGCCGGCGGATGCCAGCCGCCGGTGCAGGCTGCTGCTCGACGGGGCGGGGACGGCCGGCCTCATCGTCATCGCGCTGCTGATCTGGCGGACCAGCCAGTACTCGCCGTTCCTGTACCGGGGCGGGATGGTGCTGCTATCGGTGGCGACGGCCGCGGCGGTGCTGGCAGTGGTGTCGCCTGCCTGTCGTCTTGGCAGACTGCTCGGCGTGGCGCCGCTGCGGTGGCTGGGGGTCCGGTCCTACGGCATTTACCTGTGGCACTATCCGATCATCGTGCTCACCACTCCGGCGAGCGGCCAGGAGTCGCTGCTCCGGGGTGCGCTGCAGGTCGGCGCCAGCATCGTGGTGGCTGCCCTGTCGTGGCGCCTGATCGAGGAGCCGGTGCGGCACGGCGCGCTCGGCCGGTGGCTTGCCCGGCTGCGGTCGTCAGCATGGCGACCCAGCCGGAAAGACCTGGCCGCGACGGGTGCGGGCTTGTGGGCACTCGGCCTGGTAGCCGGCGCGCTCGCCGGGGCACTGCCTGCGGCGGCGGCCGGCTCCTCGCGGCCGGCCAGCGGCAGCACGATCAGCGCAAGCGGATCCGCGGCCGTCCGCGGAGCGGGCCAGGCGGCAAGCGGCGCTACCGGCAGCACGACCGCGGCCCGGCACTACTCGGCGACGGCGGGGGATCCCGCGTTCCCGCTTAAGACATCCTGCAGGTCTGTCGCCCACTTCGGCGACTCCACCTCCGACGGACTGGTGTCGGCTGCGTACCTGCCCAACCCGGCTCAGCGCATCAGCGCGCAGTACGCCGACGTCGGAGTCAGGCGGACTCGCTTCGAGATCCAGGGCGGTACCTCGATAGTGGAGACGATCCTGAACGAGCCGAACGCGTACACGCTGGCGAGGGACCTGGTACGGCATGGCTATCGCGGTTGCTGGGTGCTGGCCCTCGGCACCAACGACACCGCGGACGTGGCGGTCGGCTCGAACGTCGGCCTCGAGGCCCGGATCGCGCGGATGATGTCCGTCATCCGTGGTGAGCCGGTTCTCTGGGTCAACGTGAAGTCACTGCTCGCCGCCGGCCCGTACGCCGAGAGGAACATGCAGGCCTGGAACCGCGCTCTGCTGCGAGCCTGCCGCCGGTATCCGAACATGAGGGTCTTCGACTGGGCTGCACTCGCCCGGCGGCAATGGTTCATCTCGGACGGGATCCATTACACCTCGGAAGGGTACGCACAACGGTCCCGGCTGATTGCCGAGGCGCTGGCCCTGGCATTCCCGAGCGCCGCCTCGGTGGCGGCCCTGCCGAGCCTGGCCCAGCGGCTGCTCGCGGCCCAGCAGCGGGCTAGCTGCGTGGTCAGCTAGACGCTGCTGACCTAGCGGTCCCGGCCGCTAGCGAGGCAGGATCTCGGCCAGGTCGAACCGCACCGGCTCCTCGAGCTGCCCGAATCCGCACGAGCGCGGATCACGGTCGTCCCGCCACCGGACCCATTGCGCGGTATGCCGGAACCTGGTGCCTTCCATGTGCTCATACCGGACCTCGGCGACGCGCTCGGGCCGCAGTGGCACGAAGGACAAGTCCTTCCCGGCATTCCACCTGCTGCCCTCGGCCTCGCGCGGGTGCCGTACGCCTTCCGGCCGCAACTCGCCGGCCCAGTTCCAGGGATGCCCGTCGAAGCTGGTGACCAGCGGCTGGACTTCGGCGAACAATTCCCGCCGCTTGGCCATCGGGAACGCGCCGACGACGCCGACGCTGGCCAGGCGCCCGGCATCGTCATACAGGCCGAGCAGCAGCGAGCCGATCGCATCCGGGCCGCTCTTGTGCAGCCGGTACCCGGCTACCACGCAGTCGGCCGTCCGCTCATGCTTGATCTTGAACATGACCCGCTTGTCCGGCTCGTAAGCGCCGTTGAGCGGCTTGGCGACCACTCCGTCCAGGCCCGCGCCCTCGAACTGGCTGAACCAGCCGGCCGCCACGGCCTTGTCCCTGGTCGCCGGCGTCAGGTAGACCGGCGGCGCCGCGGAGCGCAGCGCCTCGGAGAGCATGGCCCGGCGCCGCTCGAAGGGCAGGCTCGTGCAGTCGTTGTCGCCCAGCGCCAGCAGGTCGAAGGCGACGAACGCGGCCGGCGTCTGGCTGGCCAGCAGGCGCACCCGGCTGTCGGCCGGATGGATCCGCTGCAGCAATGCCTCGAAGTCGAGCCGGCGGCCGTCGCCGTCCGGGATGACGATCTCGCCGTCGATCACGCACCGATCCGGGAAGTTCGCCAGCACCGCCTCGACCACCTCGGGGAAGTACCTGGTCATCGGGCGCTCGTTGCGACTGCCGATCTCCACCTGCGCGCCGTCGCGGAAGATGATCGAGCGGAACCCGTCCCACTTCGGCTCGTAGCTCAGCGGCCCGTCCGGGATCTCCTTCACCGACTTGGCGAGCATCGGGGCGACAGGGGGCATCACCGGCAGGTCCATGGCCCCATCATGGCCGATGCCGGCCGCTGGCGGGGCAGCGTACCGGGCTTGACTTGCGCCGCGGCAGGCGGGCGGCTGCTGTCAGCTCGACCCGAGCGGGTAGAGGCTCGCGGACGGGACTACCGGCGAGACGCTGATCGCAATGCAGGCCGGCAGGTAGGCGTTCACCGCGTTCAGCCAGGCCGACACCGTCGCTGACCGGGCATTGCCCGGCGGGGTGACTCGCAGGGTCCGGTAGGTAGGCAGCGTCCCGCTCCCGCACGAGCCGCCGGCCTGGCCGCCGGTGAACACCGCCTCGCCGAGGGAACCGGGAGCGAGCGTGACTTGCGGCGCCGCCTGGACATCCGGGCCGAACGCTGTTGTGATCACGTGCTTCGCCGGGATCGCCGAACCTGTGCCAGTCACCGCGACCAGGCTCGGCCAGCCCGCCAGCCGGCAGGGTGCGGTCGCGGTGTTCCTGAAGCCGAGGTAGCCGCCGACGGCTGGTCCCGCGGCGCCACTGCGCGTCACGGTGATCTGCAGCTGCGAGGTCAGGCAGACGGCAACTGCCGGGCCGGAGGTAGCTGGCGCGGACGAGGCTGCTGGCGCGGACGAGGCCGGGGCAGAGCCTGCCGACTCGGACGACTGCCCTGACCCAGCGGGCGAGGAAGCACCGCAGCCGGCTAAGGAGAGGATGGCAACGAGCACTGCTGCCCGCCGCGGGATCTTGAGGCTGGCGACCATCATGCACCCGTTTCTGCTACGTAGTTGTTTCGTGCCCCGTCACTTTCGACGCTGGTCGGATGCGAACGGTTGCGGGCAGCTTCATCGGCCGCCCCGCGACTGGCCGCGCGCCGTCTCGGACGGCGGCGCGCAGGGCGACGGCGCCGCCTGGGCCATGAACGACATCGAAGAGCAGCTCACGGGGCCGCACTGCGGAGCCAGCCGTCTCGGCCGGGAGGATGAAGGAGAACTGATCGGTGCATCCTTCCCGCTGGTACCTGGGTCCGCTCAGTAACGGCCCGTGCGAATCCAGGAAGGAACCGAACATCGCGTTGCCGGTCACGGCGCGGAGCGCGTGCCGTGCCGGGAACCACGGGCTCCGGTGACATCGCGGCGTGCGCACCGGCAGTTGCATGCTCAGCAGGGTGTAGGCCAACGCCGCCATCAGTGCGCCAAGATCGAACCCGGCGTGGCCCGCCTGCCGCAGTCCGGCCGGAGCGGCGCCGAGGTCAGCGACCCCGGCGGCCAGCACGCACCCGGCGCGGGCGATGGCGCGCCAGGTAATACGGTCAGCAGCGCCGCGCCACGGCAGACATCCGCAGCCGCCCGGTGCTCTGCTTCGGCGGGCTCGAACCAGCAGGACAGTGAAGACTGTACCGAGCGCCGCCATCACCGGACCCGTGACCACCGGAGCCGCGCCGAGGCAGACTGCGGCTGCGGTCGCGCACTCGACTGTCCCGGCTGCGCACTCGAGCAGGCGCCAGCGAGCAGGGCGGATCCGGAGCACATGGCGGATCGCCGAATCAGCCTCACCGCGCCAGATCTTGGCCGCACCAGCCACCGCAAGAACGCCACCGCTGCAGCAGACAGCACCAGACAGTTGCAGCGCCCAGGGACCTGGCACTCCCGTGTCCTGTCAGGACGGTTCGGAATCGAGGTAGAAACAGTACGACGGCGTGTAAAAACCCGGCGCCCCGGTGTCCTGGTCTACCAGCGAGCCATTACAAATGCCGGAGCCGTCGTTAAATTGCCAGACCCGCGTCGGAGCCGAGGAGTATGGCTCGCAGTTCTCCGCGGCCCAGGATGGCGGGTCTTTCACGTAGTTGCCGCATCTCAGTGGCTCAGACGACCGCACCGCGAAACAGTAGTAAGCCGAGGAGCTGCCGATAGTGCTGCAGTTGGGCGGCGGGGCGCCGGGATTGCAGTACAGGCACGGGTACAGGGGGTAGGTGCCGGACCCGTCGAAGTCGTAACCGTCGAGATACGCGGCCCAGCCGTTCCAGTAAGCGAGGCTCAGGGACGTCGATGCTTCCTGGTCCAGCCAGCAGTAGAGGTTCCCGTTGGCGGGCAGCAGCATCGGGACGACGTCCAGATAGGCTGTGACCATTGCCGACGCGAAGGTTTGCGCATCCGCATGGCCCTCAGCCGAACTACCGCTCAGTCGCGACTGTGTGGGCGTGGTAATCGGCCCCAGCATCGGGTTCGAACTGTTGCTGATCCAGATCTCCCTGCACTCGGCGTTGGCATTGCTCGAGCTTGCGTTGACGGGCGTGAAATAGCACGGCGAGAAGTACCGCAGCCAGAATAGTGGCGTGCCATAGCCGTTGGCCTGGGCGTTTGGCCAGGCACTGGTGACGAGGCTCGCCGTGTCATATCCGGCCATATGGGTTCCTCCGGGCAGTTGACGACTGATATTGCGGGTCAGAACACTTCCGTCACGTGCAGGCCGGTGCTCAGCGAGCTGAGTGGCTCAAGTGCGGGGCTAAAGAAGCTGAGTCGCGGGTTGTCGCCCGCAGTAGCGATCAGCGTGCCGCCGATCTGATAGAGGCCGGTGTATTGCGCTCCGTGGCTGTAGGAGCCGGCCAGTTTCCCGGTCGCCACGTCATAGGCCGCCAGCCCGCCAGTTCTCGCTGGCCCTAGCACGTATAGCGTCCTGGCGTCCGGAGACAGTGCCACCTTGCTGGCGGGGCCGCCCGCCCGGTACAACGGCGCCGGGTAGCTGATCACCGAGCGCGCCCGGAAGTTCTTTGCCGGGTCAGCAACGACTGCCCGGCCGATCGCGGGATTGGCGAGAAGAACAGTCCCGTCGGGCTGCGCCTGCATGAACGGCGCGCCTGGCTTGGCGGCATCGAGGTTAAGCCCGGCGATCGCGTGCTCCTCGACCTGCCCGTTCACCGGCGAGTACACCTGAACGGCGCGGGCGTACGCAAGCCGGGCGAACTCACCTGTCGGCAGCAGCGTGACCGGCTCCCCGCTGACCGGCCACGGGTCGGCCGTCGGTACGTGGAAAGTCGGCCGGCCCGACCCTAGCGGATAGGCGGCCAGCCGCGGCGCGGGCCGGACCGACGGCCTGGACTTGAAGGCCTTGCCGGATCCGGTTGCCCTGGCCTCTGGCACCGTCCACACGTACAGGTGCCTCTCGTCGGCGATGGCGGTGACGCGAGCGAGCGACGGCGCGTCGGCCAGGTCGAACGGCCCCGCGAACGCACCGGTCCGGACATCGAAGTAGGCGAGCTCATGATGCGACGTCCAGGTAGCGGTCTGGACCTCGCGCATTTTCCCGGTGTTCGGATTCAGCTTGCTAATGGCCCGCGGGTTAGCCGGTTCCGTCACCGACAGCACCAGGCCGACCGTCGCCGAGTTGGCGGCGAACGTCGGCGTCACGATGAGCATGGAGTCGCGGCGCACATGCGGCAGGTCGAGGGTTCCGCGCCGCACTATGACTGCGGTCGAAATGTCGACGACGCTGACCGCTACCTGCAGGCCCGCAGCAGACTGCCGGACCGCCGCCAGGACCAGGAAGCGCTTGTCGGGTGACTGCGCGGGGAGGGCGGCGAGCCCGGTGGCAAGGGGCCCTGGTAGTGCAGCGGTCGCCTTGCCCGCAGCCGGCGCCCTGGCCGCCTGCATGGACGGACCCGGGCTGTCGGCGGGCCCGGGAATGCCGAAGATGAAGAAGTTCGGTGGTGTCGCCGCGCGGCTGCCTGGCCGCGCTCCGGCCCGGGTGCCGGAAGCGAGGGCGGCTTCCGCGGGCAGGGCGACCAGGGCCGCTGCGCCAACGCTTGCTGCCAGCAGGCCGCGCCTGCTTAAGCCGACATCGCCCGGCAGGCCCGTTGGCCGGCCAGGCGTACGCAAGCGAGCAGCCATGGGCTTTCTCCCTGCAATCCGGCGCTGCCTGCCGCGTGCACGGCAAACCGGGAAAGGCGGCGCAAGCTGGTGTTAGCAGACAGATCTATGCGATATCAGCTCACTGGCTTAAGCCACGAGGTCTACCGGCAGAGTTCCGGCAGTGTTGCTTTCGTGACAAAATAGAAATCTTATAGATAAAATGCATCTTTTACTATTGCGCAAGTAGGGCGGCCGTGTTACTTGTCGGATCGGCGGCACATTCCCCTGATATGTAGCCAGGAGGCGGAAATGGGTATCGAGGGCGGGACCTCCTTTGGCTGCTTACTGCGCGTCGAGCGGATAGCAGCGGGGATGACGCAGGAGGACCTGGCAGCGCGCTCCGGGCTTAGCGTCCGTGCGATCAGCGATCTGGAACGAGAGCGCACCCGTCGGCCTTACTTCCGCTCGGTGCGCCCGTTAGCCGATGGACTCGGGGCGACCGCCTCGGTCCGGGCCGAGCTGCTGCAGGCGGCCGGCCGCGCTCGGCTATACCCGCAGGCGATCCAGTGAGCCGCTAGCGCGCACCTGGACCAGCGGGTGCTGAGCCGGCCCGAGCTCGGCCGGCCGGTACCTGCCCGTTTCCTCCCTGAATGCTTGGTGCCTGCGGCCGGACGTCCCGATAATGAAGGCAGCAACGTCCGTCGCTGGCCACTGGCGCTAGGGAGCCTTCATGAAGGTGCCGCTCACTATCGGTGACTACCTCAGCCGGGGCGCGGCTGTCTACGGAAGTCGGACGGCGGTGGCCGACGAGCCCGGCACCGCTGGGTCGCTGGGCACTTTGACCTACCGGCAGCTAGAGAGCCGTGCTCGCGGGATGGCGCTGGCGCTGGATGCCATGGGCGTCGGCCACGGCGAGCGGGTCGCGATCGTGAGCCCGAACGCGGCCCGGTTCCTGATCTCCTACTTCGGCGTCAGCGCTTACGGCCGGATCCTTGTCCCCGTCAACTACCGGCTGAATGCTGACGAGATCAGCTACATCGTCGGCCACTCCGGGGCGTCCGTCCTGCTTGTGGACCCTGAGTCGGATGACGGCCTGCGCGGTATCAGCGCCAAGCACAAGATCGTGCTGGACGGCTCCGCCGACGCAGAGCTCTTTGCCCCGGCCGCCGACGGCGCTGAGCTGGCCGCCTGGGAAGCCGACGAGGACGCGACCGCGAGCATCAACTACACCAGCGGTACCACGGCCCGGCCGAAAGGCGTGCAGCTCACGCACCGTAACTGCTGGCTCAACGCGGCGACGTTCGGCTGGCACACCGGGGTGAGCGACCGGGACGTCTTCATGCACACGCTGCCGATGTTCCACTGCAACGGCTGGGGGATGCCGTACGCGGTGACCGGGATGGGCGTCCCGCAGGTCGTGGTCCGCAAGATCGACGGAGAGGAGATACTCCGCCGGGTCGAGGCGCACGGCGTGACGCTGCTGTGCGGAGCGCCTGCGGTGGTGGCCGCGATCCTGGCCGCTGCCACCGATCGGCGGGCCTCCGGGCAGGCGGTTCCGGGCGCGGGTACCGTGCGGATCGTCGTGGCGGGCGCGCCGCCGCCGTCAAAGACCATCGAGCGGGTGGAGACCGAACTGGGCTGGGAGTTCATCCAGATCTACGGGCTGACCGAGACCGCGCCGCTGCTGACCATCAACCGCGCCGTGGCCGAGTGGGACGACCTGCCTGCCGTCGACCGGGCCAGGCTGCAGTCGCGGGCCGGCGTTCCGGCAGTGGGCGTGCAGATCCGGACCGATGCCGAGGGCGAGGTGCTCGCCAGGTCCAATCACGTGTTCGCCGGGTACTGGGAGCAGCCCGAGGAGTCGGCCAGGGCGCTGGATGGCGGCTGGTTCCACACCGGCGATGAGGGTCACCTGGAGGCCGGCGACTACCTGGTGATCTCGGACCGGAAGAAGGACGTCATCATCTCCGGCGGCGAGAACGTCAGCTCGGTGGAAGTCGAGGACTGCCTGTACCAGCATCCCGCGGTGGCCGAGGCGGCGGTGATCGGCATCCCCGACGCCAAGTGGGGCGAGACAGTCAAGGCGCTGGTCGTGCTCAGGCCGGGCAGCGATGCTAATGAGGCGGAGCTGATCGAGCACTGCCGGTCACGGCTGGCGCACTTCAAGTGCCCGACGTCGATCGAGGTGCGCGACGCGCTGCCCCGCACCGCCACCGGCAAGCTGCAGAAGTTCAAGCTGCGCGAGCCTTACTGGCAGGGCCTCGACCGCAAGGTCAACTAGCCCAGCGCGAGCGCCCGGCTGGTGGCCGGATACATCAGGTGGCAGATGCGGAGAAGTTGCCGCCCGGCCGTCGGAGCGCGCGGCAAGATGTCCTTGTTCGTAATTTAATACCCGATTTGGCGTGCCGGTCATTTTCGCACGCGCACGAGCGATCTTTCGCAAGTCCGCCTGGCCGTAGTAATCTCCGCTCGCGGCGGCTGTCTGCCAAGGTTTCGTGTTCGGCGCGTCCCGGGTTCCGGCATTGCAATCAGGATTGCGAACAGAGAGGCCTGCCAATGGCGAGATCGGTTAGCGACCAGGTGCTCACCAGCGCGGCGGCGCCGTCGGTTACCGCGATCGAGCGGCGCGGCATCGAGCACGTCCCGCACGACGAGCGCTGGGGGAAGCCCAGCGGCCTGTTCTGGATGTGGGCTGGCGCGGTGTGGAACGTCGAGTTCGTCTACTACGGTGCTATCGCGGTGGTTTTCCTCGGCCTGTCGTTCGCTCAGGCGCTCCTGATCACCCTGCTGGGCAACCTGTCCTACGTGCTGACCGGCCTGGCCAGCGTGCAGGGACCGCGAGCCGGGACCACGACCTTCGCCATCAGCAGGGCGGCGTTCGGCCCGCGCGGCAACAAGCTACCGTCGTTCTTCAACTGGGTCACCCAGGTCGGCTTCGAGATCGAGGGCATCGCGTTCATCGTCTTCGCCGCGATCGTGCTGATGGCCAAGGCCGGGTTCACCGCAGGCACGGCAGCCAAGATCATCTTTATCATCCTGGCAGTGGCTATCCAGGCAGTGCTGCCCACGCTGGGTCACACGGCCGTGCTGCGAGTGCTGCGCTGGCTGGCCATCCCGTTCATCGTGCTGTTCGCGGTGATGGCGGTGCTGACCGTGCAGAAGGCAAAGCTGCACGCTGTGCCGCACGGCGCGAGCTGGGGGATGCTGTTCGTCTATCTCGCCCTGGTCATCTCTGCGGGCGGACTTGGCTGGACGGAAAACGGCAACGACTACTCCCGCTACCTGGCCGCGCGCACCGGCACCAAGCCCATCGTGCTGGCCGTCGCGCTCGGCGCGGCGATCCCGTCAGCCCTGCTGGAGATACTCGGCGCTGCGGTGGGCACTGCCGTGCCAGCCGCCGCTGACTCACCGACCGGTCTGATCGCGGGCTTCTCTACCTGGTTCGTAGTCCCGTTCCTGATCTTCGCGATCGTCCAGCTCTTCGCCATCAACACGCTTGACCTCTACTCGTCGGGCGTGACACTGCAGAGCCTGATTCCGCGGCTGAAGCGGCTGCATTGCGTGGCCATCGACACGGTCGTCTGCGCCGGGTTCGCGGCCTACGCCGTGTTCTCGTCGAGCTTCTTCGGGCTGCTCACCGGTTTCCTGCTCTACATCATCCTGTGGCTCGGGCCGTGGTGCGCGATCTACCTGGTCGACTGCGTACTGCGCCGGAACCGCTATGACCACGATGCGCTGCTGGCCGATAGCGGCGGCCGCTACTTCAGGAATGGCGGTATCCACTGGCCCGCGGTCATCGCCCAGCTCACCGGCGGCGTTGCCGCGTACCTGTGGCTGAATGCCTCCAGCGGCGGGGTGCTGGCGTCCGTCGGCCCGCTGTCCAGCCGGGTCGGCGGCTCGGACTTCAGCGTGTTCATCGGCTTGTTCGTCGGCGGTGCCGTCTACTACCTGCTGGCGAGCCGCGCGGTGCGCGCCGAGGGCGAGGCGACGCCGGCCGCGGTCTGACCGGAGGCGCGCCAGAGGGCAGGCGGGCATGTCGCGCTGGTAACGGGCGCCAACCACGGGATCGTGCGGCCACGTCAGCCGAGCTTGCCCGGATCGGGTGCGCGGTGCTCTGCGCGTTCCTGCGGGTTGAGGACGAGCCCGATCTGGGCACGCCGCAGGACTACCGCGACCGTCGCGGCGAGTCGGCCGACCTGACCACCCCGGCAGTGCGGCGAGCCGGGCCCGGCGCTAATGTCAGCGCACGTGACCGCACCGCGCGTGGCCATCGGACCCCGGCAGGCCGAGTTCGTCGTCGATGCCGTCCGGGCCGGCGGCGGGGAACCCCGCGACGTCGGCTCCGCAGCCGACGCGCTGATCTGGCTGGCACCACGGGACACCGACGGCCTGCGCGCGGCGGTTGCCTCGACATCGCCGCGCTGGGTTCAGCTTGCCTCGGCCGGCGTCGAACTAGTGCTGCAGGCCGGCCTGCTGGACTCGGAACGGACCTGGACCTGCACCAAGGGCAGCTACGCCGAACCGGTGGCCGAGCACGCCCTGATGCTGGCGCTGGCCGGCCTGCGCGGGCTGCCCGAGCGCGTCGCGGCGACGTCCTGGGGCCGCTACGGCGGCGAGAGCCTGTACGACGAGCCGGTCAGCATCCTTGGCGGCGGCGGCATCGCCCGCGCGCTGCTGACCCTGCTCGCGCCGTTCCGGGTGACTGCCACCGTGGTGCGCCGGGGCGCCGATCCGGTGCCCGGCGCGGCCCGGACGCTGCCGGCTGCGATGCTCGCGGAGGCCCTGTCGGACGCCAGGGTCGTCTTCCTCGCGCTGGCGCTGACTCCGCAGACCGAGCGGATCATCGGCGCGGCGGAACTGGCTGCGATGCGGCCGGACGCCTGGCTCATCAACGTCGCCCGCGGCCGGCATGTCGACACCGGCGCGCTGGTGGCTGCGCTGGACCGCGGCCAGATCGGCGGTGCCGCGCTGGACGTCACCGACCCCGAGCCGCTGCCAGATGGCCATCCGCTGTGGACGCAGCAGCGCTGCATCATCACGCCGCATACCGCCGACACCCCGGACATGATCATCCGGCCGCTCGCGTTGCGCATCCGCCAGAACGTGGCCAGGTTCGCGGCCGGTCAACCGCTGCTCGGGCAGGTCGACCCGCTAGCCGGCTATTAGCGGGAACGCGCGGTTACCCGTCCGCCGCTTGCGACGGCCGCGGTCGGCTACCGTCAGTCCGGCCAGGCTGCCGGGCCAGGTAGGCCGCGCCGCGAGCGGAGGTCCGGTACCCCACATCAAGGCTGATCGTCAGTCCGAGTTCCTTCAGCCGGCGGACGTGCAGCTTGAAGTCGCGACGCTCCCAGTCCAGTCCGGCAGCAAGGACGGTAGACACCACGCCCGGCTGACGCGCGATCGCTGCCAGCACATCGCTGGTCCACGGGCCGCGCTTGCTCGCCGCGTCCATCCGGGCCAGCCGCGCGCTGATCGCCGCCACGTCGGCGTCGGTGAGTGCCGCGCTCGCGGCGAGTTCGGCGCGCGGATCGGGGCTGGCCAGCGGGCGGAACCTGATCCGGTACAGCGGCAGCGCCGGATCGCCGCGCAGGTCGCCGACCAGTGCCTCGACGGAGGGAAAGCCGGCGTCGCGAGCTTGTGCCGGTGTTATGTCCGCGGTTTCGACGATGTCGACCGTCTCGGCCAGCACCATGCCGAGTCCGGTGCGGTACTGGTGGCCGGCGACGACCTGCGCGCGGCGCCAGCGGCGGAAGGCCACGGTGATACTGCCGTCGGCCAGCCCGTGCCGCAGCCGGGGCTCGAACTGCATCTGGCGACTGTACTGCGAGCGCGCAGCCCGCGCGCGTGCCGATACCGCTGCCGGGCTGAGAGCCCGTTCCGGTAAGACGATCGTGCGGGAGCGCCGCGCTATCATCGCCTGAACCGATTCAGGCGGTGACACTCGGCACGATGAGCGCGACCGGCGCGAACGCGCGCGAACGCTACGACTTCATCATCGTGGGCGGCGGCTCGGCTGGCTGCGCGCTGGCGAACCGGCTGTCGGCCGACCCGGCAAACCGGGTCCTCGTGCTGGAGGCGGGCCGTCCCGACTACAAATGGGATGTCTTCATCCACATGCCGGCCGCGCTGACGTTCCCGATCGGGAGCCGCTTCTACGATTGGCAGTACGAGTCCGAGCCCGAGCCGTTCATGAATGGCCGCCGCATCTACCACGCTCGCGGGAAGGTTCTCGGCGGCTCAAGCAGCATCAACGGCATGATCTTCCAGCGCGGCAACCCGCTCGACTACGCGCGGTGGGCGGCCGATCCCGGCATGGCCAGCTGGGATTACCTGCACTGCCTGCCGTACTTCAAGCGGATGGAAACCTGCCTGGCGGGCGCCGATGAGTTCCGGGGCGGTGACGGCCCGCTCATCCTGGAGCGCGGCCCTGCCGACAGCCCGCTGTTCCGCGCCTTCTTCGATGCCGTCCAGCAGGCCGGGTACCGGCTCACCGATGACGTCAACGGCTACCGGCAGGAGGGGTTCGCGCCGTTCGACCGGAACCTGCACCGCGGGCGCCGCCTGTCCGCCGCCCGCGCCTACCTGCACCCGGTCCTGGCCCGGCCCAACCTGACGGTGCGCACCAGGGCGCTCGTCACCAAGATCAGGCTGGATGGCAGCCGCGCGACCGGAGTGGACTACCGTCGCGGCGGCACGATTGTCACCGCGACAGGCGGGGAGATCATCCTTGCTGGCGGTGCGATCAACAGTCCTCAGCTGTTGCAGCTATCGGGCGTGGGCAATCCTGCCGTGCTCGAGGCGGCGGGCGTTCAGGTCCGCCACGAACTTCCCGGCGTCGGTGAGAACCTGCAGGATCATCTCGAGGTCTACGTCCAGTACGGCTGTAAGCAGCCAGTCTCGGTGGCGCCGGCGCTCAAGTGGCGCAACCGCCCGCTGATCGGCGCACGCTGGCTGTTCCTGCGCAGCGGGCCGGGTGCGACGAACCATTTCGAGGGCGGCGGCTTCGCCCGCAGCAACGACGACGTCGCCTACCCGAACCTGATGTTCCACTTCCTGCCGATCGCGGTCCGCTACGACGGCTCGGCCCCGGCCGGCGCCCACGGTTACCAGGTGCACATCGGCCCGATGAACTCAGACGCCCGCGGCAGCGTCCGGATCACCTCGGCCGATCCGGCGGCGAAGCCGGCACTGCGGTTCAACTACCTGTCCACCGAGCAAGACCGACGCGAATGGGTCGAGGCCATCAATGTGGCGCGGGCGATACTGAACCAGCCCGCCATGGATCCTTATAACGCCGGGGAACTGTCGCCCGGTCCTGACGTGCGGACGGAGGAGGAAATCCTGGCCTGGGTTCGCCGCGACGGTGAGACCGCGCTGCACCCGTCCTGCACCTGCGCGATGGGTGCCGGCCCGATGGCCGTGACCGACCCGGCCAGCATGCGCGTGCACGGACTGGCTGGCCTGCGCGTAGTGGACGCCTCCGTGATGCCGTACGTCACGAACGGCAACATCTACGCGCCGACGATGATGATCGCGGAGAAGGCGGCGGACCTGATCCTCGGCAACGCCCCGCTCGCGCCGGAGCACGTCGAGTTCTACACGCGCGACCGCGGGAGTGTCGCGCAGTGACTGAACTGCCGTTCGACACCCGCGACCCGCGTGGCCTGCGTGCCGATGCTCCGATGCTGGCCGCGTGGCTCGACGTCACCCGGCGGGCCGAGTCCGGCCGCTTGCTGCCGATGAGCGTGCCGGGCCATAAGCAACGGCAGGACCTGACCGGCGCGGTGGTGGCCGGGGACGCGCCCTTCTACGGCGGGCTTGACACCATCAAGCATGCCGACGCACTGCGGGTCGACGCCGAGCGGCGAGCGGCGCTGCTGTGGGGCGCCGACTGGTGCCGGTTCTCGGTAGCGGGGTCGACGCACGGGAACCAGGCGCTCGCGCTGGCGGTCGGGCAGCCGGGCCAGGAAGTGATCGTCAACCGCACGCTGCACCGCTCACTGCTGCTCGGGCTGGTGCTTGCCGGGCTGCGGCCGGTCTGGGTTCAGCCGGAGATCTGCCCGGCGTCCGGGCTGCCGGGCGGGGTCGCGGTCTCAGCGGTGCAGGACGCGCTGGCGGCACACCCCGGCGCGGGCGCGGTGTTCCTCGGCGACCCGACCTATGTCGGCACGATCAGCGACCTTGCCGGGCACGCGGAGGCGGCGCACGCCGCCGGGGTGCCGCTGATCGTGGACGCGGCCTGGGCCGCCCATCTCGGGTTCCACCCGGACCTGCCGCCGCACGCGCTCGCGGCCGGCGCCGACGCGATGGTGACCAGCGCGCACAAGGCACTGCCCGCCTACACCCAGGGCGCGCTGGTGCTGGCGCGCACCGGGCGGCTTGACCCGGCGCGACTGGACCGGGCGTTCGAGGCGACGCACACCACCAGCCCGGCCGGGTCGATCATGGCGAGCATCGACGCGGCGCGCGCGCTGCTGGCGGCGGACGGCGAGCGGCTGTGCGGGCGGCTGGTCCGCGGCGTCGCGGCGGCCCGGAGGCGCCTGCGCGAGGTGCCCGGACTCGACGTGCTCGACGGGCCGGGTGTCGAGCCGGGCAAGCTGGTCGTGCTGCTGGCCGGAACGGGCGCGCACGGGAACAAGGTCGAGGCCGACCTCATCGCTGCCGGGATGCCGGTAGAGATGGCCGACCGCGACATCGTGGTGCCGATCCCGGCGATCGCCGACGACGAGGAGCAGCTAGCCAGCTTTACCGACGTGCTGATCGAGGCCATCGAGCGGCACCGGGGGGCACCGAGACAGCCGCCCGCCGCGGCGTCCTGGGTCGTCGAGCCGGAGACCGTGCTCGCGCCGCGAGAGGCATTCTTCGCCCTGGCCGAGACGGTGCCCGCCGCCGCGGCGATCGGCCGGGTGAGCGCCGAGCTCATCGCGCCTTACCCGCCCGGCGTACCGGTGCTGGCGCCGGGTGAGCTGATCACGGCCGGCGCGGTGAAAGCACTGCGCGAGGTAGCCGCCGATGGCGGACGCATCGCCTATGCCGCCGACGCCAGCCTGGCAACCTTCCAGGTGATCGCACGCTGACCCGTCCTCCGGCCTGACCGCGCGCTCATGCGGCTAGCTCGTGGGCGTGTGCCTGTGCCTGTGCCTGTGCCTGGCGGCGTTCTTCGGCGACGCGGGCGTTGGCGAAGCAGGCCCAGATGGCGAGGTCGAGGTTGAGCTTGTCGCCGAGGCCGGCCGGGATGATGGTGGCGGGGGTGATGGCGGCGTTGTGCTGGCTGGCGATGTCGCTGTCGGATCCGGGTAGCGGCGGGCAGGCTGGCAGGGTCGTCCCGTCGGGCCGGGTGAAGGTGAATGTTCCGTCGCCGGCCGGGGTGATGCGGTAGCCGCAGGCGTGGACGATCATGTGGTGCGGTTCGCAGAGCAAGATCAGGTTGCGTAGCCGGGTCGTGCCGCCGTTGGCCCAGGGATGGATGTGGTGGATGTCGGTGCGGCGGGACTGGCAGCCGGGCGCCTGGCACCGGTAGCGGTCCCGTTCGCGGACCGCGCGGCGCAGCGCCGGCGGCGGGCGGCGGTG
>DAHVAR010000133.1 GCA_027314515.1 Actinomycetota bacterium | reverse complement strand
AGCCACGGCTGTACTGGTCCCTCGGCCGCGGACCCTACGGCTCCATCCGGCTGCCCGGCGGGTTCAGGGTCGGGCATCGGCTGTAGCTCTCTGCGTCGACCTCGGGCGCCTCGCTGGCTACGGCTGGCGGGGCGCCCGAGGTTTGCCCGGCAGCGCTCCGGCGTTTGCGGGCGGCGGTGAGCGCGGCGACAGCCTCGGCGTCCGTGGCGCCGGAGTCGAGCGCCAGCGTGATCAGCTTGTTCAGCCGGCCGTCGGCGCGCAGGTCGCCGCGGATGCTGTCAACCTCGGCACGCCGCGCCGCACTGGCCCGCTCGGCGTAGCAGCGTCTGCACATCACGGCCTGCCAGGCGCCGCCTGTCCCTGGCTCGGTCACCATGATCCGCCGACCGCACGCGGCGCACGGCCAGCGGGTGCCGTGAGTCCGCGCCGCCGGGGCGAGCATGTACACCCGCAGCCGGCGCCCGCCTCCGCTGGCTACCCGGCCGTACTTGCCCGGCCGGCGCGTCTCGGTCAGGGTGCCGTCCGCCAGCAGGCCGGCGATAGCCCGGCGGGTGGCCCGCTGCGCCGCTGCGGATGGCTGCGGCCCGTCGACGGCCCGGCAGATCTCGGCGGCCGACCGGGCGAACCCCGGCGTGCCCGGCCAGCCATCCAGGTATGCGATGATGCCGCGCTGACGCGCTCCGTGTCCTCGGCTCACGCCACTAAGCGTACCGCTGCCGCCATGATCACCGGTACACTTACCGCAACCCACGATCAACAAGTGGCTATCGGATTTCCAAGCCGTTGGAAAATGGATAGAGCCGCCATCGCCGCGAGCATCCGCTGACGAGTAGAGAGCGTGTCACGCTCTCTAAACCCGCTGGTCACGCGCTTAATGATCGTGGCACAAACAATAAGCCGCTGACCAGCGGAAACGCTGAAAAGGGAGTGGTGCTCCCCTTTTCTGGACCGGGTAATAGGTTCGGAATCCGAACCTATTGCGCCCTGCCCGCCCATCGCCGCGAGCATCCGCTGACTTGAATAATATTCAAGTCAGCGGCGACTGCGGCCGAGTAGGGGTTGTGACACAATCTCTACTCCCGCTGGTGGATGAAGGACAGGCAGCAGGCGAGATAGCCAGGCGCGACGACAACCTCAAGCGCGGCCCCGAAGTCCGCAGCGCGGACCTCGGGAGACCCGCTCCTGCACCCATCCCTCTGCCCAAGCAGCGCCTCGCCGAATGCCGCCAGATACGCGACGCAGAGCCGGATAGCAGTGTCCGCAAACGAAGGTCTATGGAACTAGCACGGTCCGTTGCCCTCCACCAGCGCCTTTGCAGTCCGTAACTCGCGTCCGTAATCTATGTTCCACCGTCACCGTTTGTGGTACAGTATGGAGTGTCAGGCAGGGCACCGAAAGCGGAAGGGCACCGAAATGGCGAAGGTCGGGTACGCAAGGGTCAGCACCAAGGGGCAGAACGACGACAGCCAGGTAGACGAGCTGACCGCTTACGGCTGCGACAAGATCTTCATCGACCACGGCGTTAGCGGCAAGCACTCCAGCAGGCCCGAACTGGATGCCTGCCTGGCCTACCTACGCGAGGGTGACCTGCTGGTGATCACCCGCCTGTCCCGCGCGATGCGCTCGCTGCGGCACCTGCTCGAGCTGGCGGCCACGCTGGAAGAGCGCGGCGTCGGCCTGGTCGTCCTCAAGCAAGACATCCGCACTGACACCCCATCGGGCCGGCTGGTATTCCACATCTTCGCCGCGCTCGATGAGTTCCAGCGCGAGCTGATCGTGGAAGGCACCAGGGAAGGCCTGGAAGCGGCCCGTGCACGCGGCCGGACCGGCGGACGCCGACCGAGCCTCACCCCGGCGCAGATCTCGCACGCACGCCGGTTGTACGCGGACGGCAGGCACACCGTGGCCGACATCGCCGGACTGCTCGGCGTCAGCAGGCAAACGGTCTACCGCTGCCTGGAGCCGTCCGCGGTGAAGGCACCCGCAGCCAGCTAAGCGCGCAAGGTGTTCCGTGTTTCCCTGACGTTCAGGGAAAGGTGCCTGTTGCCCTGACGTGCGGCGCCAGGTAACCGCGGGATGGTGCCCTGACGGGGGGAACTATCGGCCGCAGTGTCGGGCGTTTCCCTGATGTCAGCGTGACACCACGGGAACGCCGGGGGAACCTGGCCGGCGTTGCCTAGGAGGCTGGCGGGAAGTCGCTGTTGCCCTGCCAGGCTGGCTCGATTCCGCTCCGGTACGGCGAATCCCGACCGGCGAACGCGATGGCGATGTCTCGGAGCGCTTCGGCGGCGCCCGGATCTAGGCAGTAGGAGCTGATGAGGTCTTCCGCGAGCGACTGCGATGGGCGGCGCTGGCCGCGCTCGAGCAGGGAGAGCATGGGCCTGCTGACGCCGGTTTCTCGGGCTGCGCGGGTCATGGTCCAGCCGCGGCTGAGCCGTGCGTCACGGAGCGCGGCCATCGCCTCCGGTGTGCTGCTGCGGCGTGCGGTGCGGGAACGCCAGGCCGGGTCGTGCGGGCGTCTGGGGCTGGTCTCGTCGCGCATCTGCGCTCCCCTCTCGTGTCGGGTGGTGCCCTGGCGTCACGGTTACGGCGGTAGGTGCCCTGGGGGTGGGCTAGCCGGCGACGACCTGCTGCCAGATGGTGCAGGTGAGCCTGAGCGCCCGCGAGAAGTGCGTTGGGCCGGTCCCGGCAGGCCGCCAGATGCGAGTCACGCATGACAGGCGGAACTCTGGGCGTATCCAGCCCATCGCTTCCAGGGTTCGGACGATCAGCCAGTGCGTGTCACGCGCGAGCATGTGCGCTACGAGTGCCTGCCCGATCCACGATCCGATGTTCATATGCCATGTCCTCTCTAGTTGAGCCGCACGATGGCGGACACGTACACGTCGGCGCCGGATGTGATCGCAGTTCCTATACTGACGGTCCCGTTGCCGTCGATCTCCAGGTAGGTTGCGGTGATCGTGCCGCCCGTGTTGACGACGGCGGGGCAGCGTTGCGTCGTCGCGGGAAGCCACCCGGTCGGCAGGGTGATGACGCCGTTGCCGGCTGAGTGCGCCGCGGTGGCATGACACGCCCCGATGAGCTGCAGTGTGCCGTCCGCCGCGATCCGGTAAGCGAGGGGCTGCACGGTGCCGGAATCCGGGCCTGCTGCCCAGCCGGTGTCATACGACGGAGCATGCCAGGTCTCGACAGTCGGCGTGGCGTTGCCGGGGGTGAGCAGGTAGTTCCAAGTCCCGGCGATGGCGCCGACCAGGCCGCCCGTGAAACCGAATCCGCCCTCGTACCCGTACAGGTTGATGCCGGGTGTGCCCGCAGCCGCAGATGCCACCTCGAGGTTGGTTGAGAGGGTGCCGCCGGCGGACGCGGCGATCGTGCCGACCGCTCCGCTGATCCCGTCCGCTGACGCGGTGGCCATGCTGAGGGTGACGGCGCCTGGCGGGGACGGTGCCGTGGTCAGGACGAGCTGGCCGGCGAGGAGCTGGGCGATCAGGCCGGAGCTGGGGTCGTAGGTGGCCATGCCGCCGCTGACCGGCAGGCTGTTGCCGTACGGGTCGAGTGTCACGCCTGCGGGGACGGCCCAGGTGATAGGCGGGTTCCCCGCGGCGGGCGTGCCGGCGTACTCGAATATCTGCCCTGCGGTGATCAGCGATCCCTGCGGCACCTTGGCGCCGGTCTGGTCGGTCAGCACCGCGTCGGACATGGCGCCAAGCAGCACGCCGGGTGCAGCCGGCTTGAGGGCGACCACAGCGGCGGTCCACCCTTCCGCCGCGGCGGCAGTACCCGCCCACTCGGCCGCGCCGGTCGCCGACACGACCTGGTAGCCGGCGGCCAGCGGGTTCGCTGCCACGTTCAGCCCGGTCCAGGGGCTGCCGGGGCCGGTGAACAGGCACGATGTCCCGGCCGCGTAGCCGCCCGCAGCGCCGACCCACAACTCCGACGCCTGCGTCGTCGCCGCGGTCGCACCCGACGACCACGCGGTGCCGGTCCCGGTCGCGCCAGCCGTCTGGTCGAGCAGCCCGGCGAGCGTCGCCGCGAGGCCCTGCACTTCGAGCACGAGCACGGACATCAGCGAGTCCCCGGCGCCGCCTGTGGTGGTGATCTCAACCTCAGTCAGCCCGCGTGCGCAGCCGGGGCACGCCCACACCGACACGATGGCCGGGCTCGTGCCGGTGCCTTCCGAGTACAGGGCGCCGAAGTTGCCGGCCTGCCCGTCCGCGGTCACGGCCTGGATGGTGGCGTTCGTGGTGGCGTTCGCTGTCACCACCACCACGACCAGGCAGTTACCCTCCCTGGTCGGCTCGAGCGGCACCGCGGCGGTCACAGCGGCGGTCAGCCCGGTAGACCATGCGGACTGCACCACGGCGACGGGCAGCGGGATCGGTGGTGCGGTGTAGACCAGAATGTGTGTCTCGCGGCTTATGACGGATGAGCCGATGCCCATATCAGAACTCGCTCTCATGGGGGTAGGTGGCTGCGAGCAGGCCGAGCGCCTGGAGCATGGGAATGCCGCGGCCGGGCAGCCGGTCGAGCAGTCCGCCGCAGATCGTGGCGAGCGCGTCGATGACCGCGGCCGGGTCGGCGCCGTCGAGCAGGGCAGCCGTGCTGGCCGGTGCGCGCGGAGGACGGCGCGAGGTCAGCACGGCCACCGCTGCGCTCAGCGGCCCGGAGCGGAGGACTGCGGGCGCTGAGATTTTGGGGCTGCGGAGCCCTTGGCTACTGGTGGCTGGCCGAGGCTGGCCGGGTCGACAACCGGGATCAGCTTGGACTCGTGGCAGCAGCCGATGATCTGGCCGGTCTGGCTGAAACAGACAATCAGCCGTTCGGGCGGTGGTGGCGCCTGCTCGGCTGCGTCACCACCTGGCGGCGGGTCGGCGGCCTTGATCACTGTGCGGCTGGTCTGCTTGTCTCCGGGCAGCGTGGCCTGGTAGCCGCGGCGGGGCGAGCCCATGCCGGTCACGCCCGGCTCGTATACCGGGGCGCCGGCGCGTGCCTGCGCCTCCGGCCGCGCGACCGGATACTCAACGGGGTTTCGCTCGAGCAGCTCGTCCATCTGCCGGAGAATGGCGTCCCGCTGCTTCCCAGGGCCGAGCTGCTCGGCCTCGTGCTGTAGCTCGCGGTGGCGTGCCTGTACCTCGGCTGCTGGCAGGCCGGAAATGACGGCCTTGGCGATTCGCGTGTACGCCTGCCTGAGCACCGGGTCGGCGCTCGCCTGAGCTTCGCGGGACAGCCGGGCTGCCTCAGCGCAGCGGGCGGCCATCTCGGCGTCAGAGAGCCGTGCTGCGATGCCCTGGGGCACGCTGGCGGCCAGCAGACGGGCTGCCTGGTGCTGGGACCTGGTGATATCGGCCATAAGGCGGCCTCCCGTGGTCGGGCGGTCCGGTCCCTGCCGGCGATCCATATAGCGGCCGATGCCAGGTCTGCTACCCAGGCGCCGCCATGCCCGCGCCGCGCGTCGATATCGCGGCGCCGGCACGCGCGGCGGACCCAGGTCTCTGAGACCCCGGCAAGACGCGCTATCTCCGTGACCGTCAGCCATCCCGGCTGCACTGATCCTGGCACTGAGGCGCCGTGGCAGAACTGGCTGCTGCCGCCGGGCTGGCTGGCCTGCGCGTCCTGTCGGCACTGGCCGGCAGCGGCGGTCAGCGCCGCGCTGAACACGGACAGGGCATGTGGCGGCTGTGCGGCGCGGGCGGTCCAGGCGAGCCGGAGCGTCTGTGACAACTGCCGTCCGAGCACGCCGGCCTCGTCGGCGGTCAGCGTGATGGAGACAGCGCCAGCGTGAACCATCATCAGCGGACCGCCTGACGCCGCGGCCTGCGGGCGGCTGCGGACTCCTCGGCTAGCCGCTGCCGGGTGCCGTCCAGCGCGGCGGCCAGCTCGGCCACGTCCGCGTCGTACAGCGCCTCCTCGCGGTCAGGGAACACGCGGTTCAGCGCCGCACGGACTGCCGCCTGAGCGGCGCTCACGGCCTGTACCGCGGCGCTCAGTTCCCCGGTCCCGGCGTCTCCGAGCTCGCGGAGCCTGGCCAGGAGCACGTCACGGCTGGCGGTGGCAGCAGCGGTCAGCTCGTCCGCCGCCTGCACCCGGCGCCTGGCGTCGGCGAGCGCGTCCACGTCGTCGCCGGACAGCGCGGCCTGCCGGTCAGACTCGGCCGCGGCGCGGGAAGCGGCGAGCTTGGCCAGCCGGTCATCCAGGCCGCCGAGCTTGCCGGCCAGGGTGTCGCGCTCACGTATCAGGCCGCTGGCATTCTCGGTCGCGTCCTCGGCCTGCTGGTGCGCTGTGGCGACAGCGGCCAGGATGCGCGCCCGCGCCTCCGCTGCGGCTGCTGCGGCCTCACGGTGGCGGGCTGCGGTGGCCAGTTCCCGCGCGACCTGCTCGGCCTCGCTGGTGACCTCGGCTGCGCGTGCACGGCCTGCCGCTAGCGCGGCCTCGGCTGCGTCCCGGTCGGCCTTGGCCTGCTCGGCCAGCGCTGTAGCGGCATCGGTCAGCCGGTCAGCCTCCGCCGCGAACTGCTCGGCCGTGGCGGTGTCGTCCAGTTCGGGCACTGCCTCGGGCTCGGCTGCTGCGGGTACCTCGGTGGTGCGGTGTCGCCTCATAGTCCCTCCCCATGTCTGGCATTTGACCGCGTGTCAAATGCCGTCGTTTTGCGGCCCGCTGGCCAGCGGTGATGCGCTGGCGTATCACGTCGTCTCACGCGCCGTCGCTCTCGCGGTCGAGCGCCTCAGCCAGCGCGATGCCGTCATCGCTCAGGCCGGCCAGCCTCCACCGCGGCGTCTCCTCGCCGTAGCGGGCCGACAAGCCGCCGTCGTCGCGGACGGCGTAGCTGCGGCGGCTGCCGCCGCCCTGCCAGCGCAGGAACTCGCTGTCGCGCACGTCGACCCAGCCCAGCGCAAGGGCCTCGATGATGCCGGCGCGGTGAAGGCGCCCGAGCGCGCGGCGCATGGCCTGCCGCTGGTTGCGGCGCTGCAGCTCGTACGACTTGGCCGGGTCGAGGCGGTAGCAGCGCTCATACAGTGCCGACAGCGGTACGTAGGTGATCGGCCATTCGCCGCGGTCCGGTTCACGGTCTCTGATAAGAGAGATCAGGGCGATGAGTGCGCGCCGCTCGAGCGGCGACAGCCCGGTCATGAGACATCCCCGGCTGTCGCCTCACGCGCGCGCGGGGTTCGGGCAGACCGGGCCGCGCGGTCACGGACGGACGGGCTGGCGTGGTGTATGGGTGCATGGCGGACGCGGCGTGCACGCCGGGCACCGTCAGCGGCGTAGGCGGCTGCGGTCGTCGCCACGATCCGCCTGTAGCGGCTCATGCGGTCACGTCCAGCGTGAGCTGGCAGCCGGCCGTGTCCGGCGCGGTCTCGACTACGGCAGCGCCGCCGTAGTGGTTGACCCTGATGGCAGGGGCGCGCATCTCCGCAGCGCGGGCAAGGATCATCTCCTGCCAGCACTCGGGGCCGATAGCACGGCGCCGGGACGTGTCGTCGGTGAGGACCCGGCCACAGACACGGCAGTTGCCCGCTGGCTTGAGCCGCCCGGCGAGGTAGTCGGCTACGGCATCGGCTACCTTCTTCTCCTGGTTGCGCTTGCGGGTGGCGGCCGACTTGAGCCTGATCTGCTCCAGCTCGGCGGCTGCTAGGGCGCTGACATCGCGCCCGTCGCCGTCGATGGCGGTCCCGTCCGCCCAGACGTGCACGTCGAAGTGCCATTCGCGTGCTGCGGTGTCCCTGACGTTCCGGAGGTACCGCGGCTTGCCTGCCGCGGCGGCGGCAGCGCGGTAGAGCGCCGGCATGTCGCCGTCGCAGTGCCAGCGGTAGATCCAGCGAGTGCGGGTCGTGATCGTGACCCGCCACGTGACGTGGTGCTGCGCTGCGGCGCCGGAGGCGAGCTGGTCCAGCGGGATCGTGCTGCAGGTCGCCACGCCAAGGGGATTGGCCCGGCTGCCGGACCGTGAGTGCCATCCCTCCCCGCAGTGCTCGACCGTGACGATGCCGTTGTCCGTGCGGCTGTCGACGGCGCCCTTGGGCGTGCCGCGCAGGTCTGTGATCAGGCTCATGGCGTACCTCCAGGTGGCGATGTGTGGGTGTCGAGTACGGCTAGCGCGGCGGCGCGGACGCTCGCCGGGCCGGTCCAGTCGGTGAGTGCCTGCCGGGCTGCGGCTGGCGTACTGGTGGTCATGACGGCGACACGAGCGCACAGCAGTGCCTTACGCCGCAGCAGCGCCGCGTCGGCCTCGGCCAGCAGCACAGCGGCCAGGTCGGCGGGAGTCACGGTCGGCTCCCGCGGCTAGCGCCGTGGCCACTTTCCCGCGCTACAGGCGTGTCACCCCGGTCACCCCGGTCACCCCGGTCTTGACCTGCGGTTATGCGCGTCACCCCGGCGGCGGTTTCGTGGTCACCCCGGCGCTGACCTGCGGTTATGCGGTCACCCCGGCGCTGACCTGCGGTTTCGTCGTCGGCCACCCTGGCCGGGGTGACCGGGGTGACCGTCCGGGGTGACCGGGGTTTGCCCTGGTCAACGCCGGGGTGACCGGGGTGACCGGGGTGACCGTCCGTGATGCGGTACTCGCGTCCCTCTCCCCCGTAGCCGGCTGCCTCGCGGGTGACTCGCCGGGCCTCGATTTCGCCGCCGCGCAGCAGAAGCGCCAGCGCGTCATCGATGTGGTCGCGCTGCCGCGGATTCACGCCGCGGCGCAGAGCTGAGCGCGTCGTCCAGTCCTCGCCGTCGCGCAGCAGCTCGCGGATTCGCCCTGCTGTTTTGGCGGCCATCGCCGCGTCGAGTTCGTCGCCGACGATCTGGGCACGCCGCGCCTCAGCGTGGCCGCGGGCGTCGTTCTCCCGCTCGGCCTGCTCGGCGAGAGCGCGGCTGACGGCCGAGCGGGTGCGGTCAGACGCACTCATCAGGTGGCCGGCCAGCTGCCAGGTCTCGTCCGTCACGCCGTACCGGCCCAGGAACGCACCGAGCACGGCCGCGAGCTTTTCCCGGACGAGCAGCGCGTGACCGTCCAGCGCGTCGGCCTCGCCGCGGTGCCGGGCGACAGCGGCGCTGTCGATCGCGTCACGCGCCGTCTTGCACACCGGTATTGTCGCCAGATCGAGTTCGCCGAGCCGATCGAGTCCTCGCAGATCGATCTCGCTGAGCTGGGTGGTGATCTCATCGGGAGCGGTCCAGGCCAGCATGGGCGGCGCGTCGGGCGCGAGGTCCGGCAGGTCAGGGTCAGCGGCCGAAAGCCACAGGATGCGCTGCGGCGTCCCGGCCGCAGTCTCGTCAGAGTTCAGCAGCGTGCCGCCGCGCCCCGGCTGTACCTGGACGATGAGTCCCGCCCGGTAGGTGTGCCGTGCGACATGCCGGCGCCGCTCCTCGGTGGCGTTGGCCTCGCCGAGCGGCTCGCCGCTCCACGCGGAGCGCAGCACGCCGCCGAGAGTCGCAGCGCGGCGGCCGAGCAGCGCGGCGAGCTTGTCGACTTCGGTCGCGGCGAACACCGCAGACCACGCCAGGCGCAGCATCACGAACTGCCTGTCCTCATCACGCTGGCAGGCGACGTACGTGGCGGCGATGCCCTCGCCTGAGCCCAGGGGCGCGTACACCGGAGCGGAGATGCCGGCGGGCCATGCGATGATCTCGGCGCCGAGCTGGTGGCCCAGACCCTTTGACAGGCCGGACCTGCCGACGCTCGCATACAGCTGGTTGAGCGACGCCGCGCCCTGCGTGCCGCTGCCGCTGCCCAGGGGAGGCAGCACGACCTGCGGCGGTATCCGCGCGGCGATCTGCAGCAGGACCTCGCCCAGCAGGGCGTAGGGGCCGGCCCTGCGCGCGCGCGCCCAGTCGCGGACGGCTCGCAGTCCCGACGCCGCTTCCCAAAACTCCTTGTCGTCGCGGTGCACTTCGCGCGCGGCGTCCTCGACCGCCTGGCGTGCCTCGTCCGGGCTCGGCGTGCGGGTCACTGCGCCCCCTCTAGTACGTGGCGGACCTGGTATCGGACGTAGGGCTCTGGCACCATCCCGGCGCCGAGCGCGGCCTGCACGAGCTGCTCGGCGTCATCTGGTGCGGCTCTGCCTGCGGCGATGTCTGCCCGCAGCCGGAAGGCCGCCCAGACCAGCGTGTCGGTCTGCTGACCGGGCTGAGCCTGACGGACTGTCCGGGCCAGGCCAGCCAGGTTTGCGGGGCCGGTCCCGGCCGCTGGCGGTGCCTGGCGTGGCTGTGACCGCGGACGGGTCAGCGCCGCCCGCAGCCAGGCAGGCAGCGGTACCGGCGGCTGGTCGTCGAGCACCTGATACACCCGTCCGCCGATGACTGACCCGGCGCCGACGACGTAGCCGCCCTGGCCGCGGGTGTCGATCTGCGGGCCGAGCAGGCCAGCGGTGTTGCGCAGTCCGGCGCTGTCCGGCGCGCGAAAGTACAGGTGCCATCCGCCGGATGGCGTGGCCGCGGTGTAGGTGTGCGGCCATGGCTGCCCTGCCCAGTCGCAGAGCTGGGCGAGCACGTCCCGGCCGTCGACCACGCCGGGTATCGCCTGCCAGTCCGGCGGGAGGTCCCGGTGCGAGTCCAGGTCGACCACGAGCAGGCCGCTCGGCCCGCACGCGACACCGACGTTCGCCGCCGCCGGCCAGTGCGCGGCTACCCGCTCCGGGTCGGCGCATGCCCGCTGCTCCCAGCGGTCGACCATCGGCCGCTTATCGCCGGGTCGGCAAGGGAACACATGCCAGCCGCGCTCGGCTGCCGTGACCGCCGCAGCGGCCATGTCCGGCGCGGTCACCCGCCATCACCGCCATGCGGGGCGCAGAACCGGGAGCCTGGCACGGCCCGCTCTTTGCAGGCGGTCAACGCCAGGAACAAGTACGCGCACCTGGGTTGCCGTGGCGTGCGGATGTCAGCCACGCCCGGTATGATGGGCGCTGGCGATGTAGTGTCTGGGGCGCCGGTCGTGTCACGCGGGCGGCGCTCAGCCATGTCAGGCTGCCGCACCCGGCCCCCGCTCCCCCGCATCCAGCCCTAGCGCCTGGCGGACGGGTGCCATCGGCACGACCAGCCGCCGGCCAATCGAGATCACCGCGACCGGGAACCGGCCGGCCTTGACGGCCTCGTAAGACTGCGTCCGGCTCAGGCCGAAGATCGACCCTGCCGTTGGGACATCTGTTTTCACGCCGAGGCCGCGTATGGCTTCCTCGGTCCACGTGATCTCCACCGTTGCGTTCTCCCGGTGCGTAAGATGGGACACCTAAGCGGGACGGGTTACACGCTACCGGAATCCGGCGGGACACACAAGCCGACCCACTTGTGCGTGGCGGCATGCAAGTGCCATGATGGCAAGCGATGCAATACAACGAATGGTCCCTGGACTACCGGCCTGGCGGCTGGATCAGGGCACGGGACGAGACAGGCGTGACGGTGTTCTTCGGGGTCGACCTGATACGAGGCGCCGCGCTGCCGCGCGTCCGCGTCACGGTCATGCACTCCCCCACCGAGCCGATCAGTGCGCGGTCGTGGCGCTCCGCTCCGTTCCGCGGCGTTGAGCAGCACGCGGCCATTCCGGCGATCCGCGATCTTCTGGCCAAGCCGCCCGAGTTCGACGGGATCGACGGGCTCGGCGAGTACTTCGACCGCACGCAGTCGCAGTACGGCGACATGCACGGCTTCGTGCCGACCACCGAGCTAGTCGCCGATCCCGGTGAGCCGCCCGCAGGGTTCAGCGTGGCCGCGCTCCTCGCCGACAAGCAGAATCCGTCGTCTGACGAGCACCTCGAGAACGTCGCGCGGATCTACAGGTGGGCGGTCGCCTCCGGCCTCGCGCCCGCGCCGCTCATCGCGCGGTACGCGCACGTGCCGGTGTCGCGAGTGCACCGCTGGGTTGCGACCGCCCGCAAGCGCGGCTTCCTGCCGCCAGCCGTGAAAGGCAGGGCCGGGTGAAAGGCTCGAAGATCAAGCGCTGCGGCTGTCCCGAGGGCCGCCAGTGCCCGAGGCTGGCCGAGCGCCGGCACGGGAAGTACGGCTACGACTACGGGCGCCTGCTGACCACCAAGGGCGTGCGCAGCCTGCGCCGGGTTACCTTCGACACCGCGCGTGAGCGCGACGAACAGCTCAGGCTCGTCAATGACCTGATCGGCCTGGCCGCGGGCGACAAGGCGCTAGAGGCCAGGATCGGTGACCTGGTGTGGGAGCGCAGCAAGCGCGGCGGCCAGCTCCCGTCCGCCGATGACGTGCGCCGCCGCCTCGGCCTGCGCCGCGGCCTGGACGCCAGCGAGACGTTCGGCGAGGCATGGCCGGCGTGGCTCAGGGGCAAGCGGCGGGCCAGGCCGTCCTACGCGCGCACCCTTGAGCAGATCGGCCGGAACTGGCTGCTGCCCGTGCTGGCCGATGTCGAGCTAGACCGGATCACGGGCGAGCACTGCGCGATGGTGTTCGAGCGCATCGACCAGTTCAACGCCGAGATCGCGGCAGCCGCGGCAGGCAGCAGGCCGCCCGTCCTGACCGGCGACGTGCGGTCCGCGGCAAAGCACGTCAGCGTCGCGACCCAGCACCGGGTACTGGCCGCGCTGCGTGCCTTCCTGAACTACCAGTGGCGCCGGGCACACAAGATCCCGTTCAACCCGGTGCACGCAGTCGAGCTTGAGCCCGAGGTCACGCCCGAGGCCGAGCGGTGGAGCGCGGCCGAGGCCCGGCAGTTCATCGCCGCGAGCGCGGCGGACCCGCTGGGCCTGATGTTCCGGGTCATACTCCTGCGCGGCGAACGGCGGGGAGAAGCGGTCGGCTTCCGCTGGTCCGGTGCCGATCTGGACGCCGGTTACCTGACCGTGGAGAAGACCGTCCTTGAGCTGGGCGGGCACGTGGTCGACGGCTCGCCCAAGACCAGGGCGAGCGCTCGCATGGTCTGGCTGGATGACGAGACGATCGCGCTGCTCCGCGAGCACCGCCGGGCGCAGGTAGCCGACCGGCTGCGCGCGGGCGAGGCATGGCAGGACAACGACCTGATCTTCTGCCGGGCTGACGGGTCGCCGTGGCCGCCCGACTACGTGTCAAGGCGGTTCAAGCGGCTTGCCCGCGCTGCGGGCCTGCGCCCGATCAAGCTGCATGAGGGCAGGCACACCGCGGCGAGCCTCGGCCACGATGCCGAGGTTGACCCGGAGATCCGGCGCCGGACGCTCGGGCACGCCGACCAGGCGATGACTTCGCACTACACGCACCCTGAGCAGGCCGCCTACCGTGCTGCGGCTAACGCCGTGGCCGGGTACGTCGCGGAGGCCGGGCAATGACCGCGTGCGTCCTTCCTGCGTCCATTCCGGCCCGCTGCGGGCGTCTGCGGGCATTGCGCGTGACCGGCTCGCAGCCTGTTTCCGCAGGTAGAACCAGGTGGGGCGGGTGGGGCTCGAACCCACGACCGGCGGATTATGAGTCCGCTGCTCTGACCGGCTGAGCTACCGCCCCATGACCTCTTGATCAATTACAGCAGAAGCGCGAGCTCGCTGCGGCGCGAGGCCTCGCACCGCGAGCTCGCGAGTCTTCCCCACCCGCCTATCGCGCGCTGAGCTGCATGGTCATCGCATGCTCGACCAGCGCGATCAAGGTGGACTTAGTCGAATTGCGACCGCGGGCGTCGCACTGCATGATCGGCACCCGCGGGCTGATGGACAGCGCCTCCTGCACGTCCGACAGCGCGTGCGGGAAGTCGCCGTGGAACCCGTTGACTGCGACGATGAACGGCAGGCCAGCCGACTCGAAGTAGTCGACCGCCGGGAACGAGTCAGCCAGCCTGCGCGTGTCCACGAGGACGACAGCGCCGATGGCGCCCTGGATCAGGTCGTCCCACATGAACCAGAACCGGTGCTGCCCGGGAGTGCCGAACAGGTAGAGAATCAGGCCAGCGTCGAGGGTTACCCGGCCGAAGTCCATGGCAACAGTCGTCGTGGTCTTGTCTGGCGTGTGGCTCAGGTCGTCCAGTCCGTCGCTAGCGGTCGTCATCACGGCCTCGGTGGTGAGCGGCGTGATCTCCGAGACCGAGCCCACGAACGTGGTCTTACCCACGCCGAAGCCACCGGCGACGACGATCTTCACGGACGTCATCGCGGTATCTGCGGTCATCGCAGGGACAGCCCTAGAGCTTGCGAAGTCCACTGAGCACCCTTTCGAGCAGGTTGATGTCCGGCCGACCCTGTGCATGGTCGATCTGATGAACCCGGACCAGTCCTTCCATTGCCATGTCCGCTATCAGCACCCTCGCCACGCCCAGTGGCATCCGCAGCACCGCCGAGACCTCCGCGACCGATCGCCAGTCACGGCAGAACCCGAGGATGGCCTGGCACTCGGGGCTGAGCACCGACAGGTCGCGCGCCTCGTAATGGGACGCCGCCACCATGGCCTCGATCTGCAGCTGAGTGCGAGGCTTGGTGCGCCCGCCGGTAACCGCGTACGGGCGAACCAGCGCGCTAGGCTCGTCGTCGATCCCGCGCTGGCCAGGACCCGGCTGCCACGCGTCGCGGGGCCCGGCAGAATGCCCTGGGACGTAGCTGAACTCTGCCACGCCGAGGTCATCACGATTATCCGGGTACAGGCCCTCGCCCGCATCCCAGTCATCGCGGCCGCGGCCAAACACGGCAGCCTCCTGTCACTATCTTTCGCCCTCAGCCCAGCCGGACTGGCCGCCGCGTATCTCGGGTGTCAGCGCGCTGCCCACCCGCTCGACGAGCAGCGCCATCTCATAGGCAACCAGTCCCATGTCGCAGTCGGCCGCCGCGAGAACCGCCAGGCTCGAGCCGTCGCTGATGGCCATGATGATCAGCAGGCCGCGGTGCATCTCCACGACCGTCTGGGTGACGGCACCGCCTTCGAAGACGCGAGCGGCGCCCTGCGTGAGGCTGGTGAGCCCCGAGGTAACGGCGGCGAGCTGGTCCACCCGATCGGCAGGAAAGCCGCGTGAGAACGCCATCGGCAGGCCATCCGCGGAGACCACGATGGCGTGCGCCACTGATGGCACCCGCTCCACGAAGTTCGTGATCAGCCAGTTCAGGTCTTGAGCCGGACGCACAAGCGGACTCACAGGTGCACCTTCCTCTCACGGCATGCATCAGGCCCGAACGGGCCAGCTGCCACCTTGGCTTGTCGCGGACTTACCGGCCGGTGCATCCGCGCTCCCAGGTTAAGCATGACGAGTTGAGCAAGATCGTGTCACCCTCATCGAGAACCGTCATCCTCATCGGTGTTAGCGTCCTCGCCGACAACGGCAGCACGGCCCTCCCGTACGCCGCGCTGGAAGCTCGCGAACCGATCCCGCGTCGCCGCAGCAGAACGGGCAGGAACAGGCGCAGCCGGTTCGGGCGACGCGGTGCCGGGTACGAGGTTCGCCTGCGGTACCCGCTTGGGCAGTCCAGCCGTGGTGGTACCGCCAGTCGTCGGCGAGCTAGCTGCCTCGGCAGCGGCCCAGCCTTGATCGGCCGCCGACGCGGCCCAGGTGACCTCGGGCTCGGGCACGCTCGTCGCGGCAGCCGGCGACGCCCAGCCGTCAGTGCTGTTATCCCCGCCGATTCCCGGGCTGGCGATACCCGGGCTGGCGATACCCTCGGTGCTGGCGCTCGTGACGCCCATTGCGCCCGCGCGAGTGCCGACACGACCGCCGGGACCACCAGCAGGCTGGCCGGTAGCTACGCCACTTCGGCCGCGGCGGAACCAGTCGGACTCGACGGCCTCGAAGATGGGCAGCCTGTTCTCTGTCGCCACATGCTCGGTGGGGGGCACGACAACTCCGGTCGGTGAGTTGACCGGCGCAGCCGTCCCGAGCGGATCACCACCAAACCCGACACGTACCCCGTTCCAGTCTCCTGTGCCCGTCCAGCTGAACCCGGGGCGCTCGCTGTCGGTGGCGTCCTTGACGCCACCGGAATGCCCGACCACGATCGGCTCGCCCAGCTCCACCGCCGGGGCCGGTGCAGCGCTGTACTCGACAGCTGGCGGTACCAGGCCCGCGACTGCCATGGGACCAGTGCCGTAAGAGTCGCTAGCGGAATGCGAGCCCGAGAGTGCCTCGGACCGCTCAGCCTGCGCCGCCAGGTCCGCCTCGGCTGCCTCGGACCCGAATGCGGGCAGCGGACTCGTGCTCGCAGCGCCGCCCCATGCGACGCTCCCGGGATGCGGCCCGGCGCCAGGCACCCGGCGTGGCCCGAGCAAACCTGTAGCCTCGCTGCCGGCGCTAGCCGACTCGTGCTGCGATGCGAACTTGGGGGCGCGTGCGGCGATGATCTCCTGCTCGGCGGCGGACGCCGCGTCGCCCGTGTTACCGTTCGCGACGAGGTTGAG
>DAHVAR010000129.1 GCA_027314515.1 Actinomycetota bacterium | reverse complement strand
CCGGAGAATATTAGGCGGCGATCACGGCCGAGGAACGCAGGCGGAAGGCAAGCAAAGCTGACGGCGGCTAGCTCAGACAGCGTGGAGCAAGCGCTCGGGCTTCGCGGCGGGAACCTCCCGCGCAGACTCGATGGCCGCCCGGATGCTGATGCCGACCGCGCGGGCGACCGGCGGTGGGAACGCGTTGCCGACCTGCCGGTACGCGGCCGTCTTGCGGCCGGTGAACTCCCAGCCGGGCGGGAATCCCTGGATCACCGCAGCCATCGGAACAGTGAGCCTCGGCAGATATCCGAGCGGGTCAGATGCCTGCGGCGGCGCGTCGGCAAGCCCGCGGCCGTCAACACCGAGTCGCAGCCACGCCTGCCGGGCCCGGGTCGGTCCGAGATCGGGGCCACCGTGCTTGCGTGATCCGCCGACCAGAGTGGGACCGATGCCGTTCGCCTTCCGAGCCCACGCTCGCGCGCCCGGCCAGCCCTCGGAAGCCATAAGATCGCTGAGGGCCTCGCCGACACTCGGCGGCGTGCCAACTGGTTCAGGCCAATGGAAATGCCGGAAGGCAGCGGGCTTCATCGCGACCAAGATGAACCGGGGACGCAGTTGCGGGACGCCGAACTCACTGGCATTCAGCACCTGCCAGTGTGTCTGGTACCCGAGACCGTGCAGCACATCGAGGACCTGATCGCGGTAGCCAGCGAACCGGGCAGTCGACAGGCCGCGGACGTTTTCCAGCATGACCGCAGTCGGGTCGCATTCCTTGACTAGCCGCAGGGCCTGGGGGAACAGGTCGCGCTCATCGTCGGCGCCGAGCTGCTTGCCGGCGATCGAGAACGGAGGGCACGGCACGCCACCCGCCAGCAGGTCAACGTGGCCGTACTCTTCGCCAGTGAAGTGGTGAACGTCCTGCTTGATGACGTTCCACCCGGGACGGTTGCGCATCAGAGTCTCGCAGGCATCGCCGTCGATCTCCACGGCCGCAACGTGGGAGAAGCCCGCCTGCTCCAGGCCAAGAGACTGACCGCCGGCTCCGGCGCAGATCTCCAGGCACTTCAGGTCGCTCACCCGAACTCCTCCCACCGGACGCAATGAGTTCGCCGCAGCGCTCACCGAACATTCGTTCGAGGTAAATCGAACCATAAGCGACCAGCACCCGCTTGCAGGCACACCGGCAATGGCCAGACTTTATCGCCCGCCTCACCAAGTGCGCCGACGAACACCCGGCGTTCCCGCTGCGCTGGCTGCCCAACACGGGAAATGCTGAAGACATGATGCAAGCAGTCTCTGACCGGAGCGGGCTGCGGGAACGCACGCTCCCGGCTGTGCCGCAGTCCCTGAGTGCCTGGCCGCATGGCGCTGACCAGTGCCCGGTGTCACCTCTCGGGCCGGTGCTGCCGCAGGCAGTGGGCCGGACACGGCGTGACCGCTAGGTTCGTAGGGAGGTACTGAGCCGATGCTGCCGCACTTCGAGGTCGATATTGAGGTTGCCGAGATCGACGCCGGGTGCCTGCGCGTCGTATGGCTCGACGAGGTGATGGCCGACGGCGTAGGCGACAACCTCAGGTACGAAGACATCAGCGGAACCTCCTGGCAGGAGGTGAGCGCGGTAATTGCCGAGGAAACCGACCTCATTGGAAGTGCTTCGCTGCGGGCCGTGGACGGAGACGACTTCGACCGGATTGCCGAACTGAGAGAGCTCTATGTCGCCGACGACGTCGACGAAGGGCCGCTGGCCGCCTTCGCCGACCTCGACGTGGGAGTCATGTCAGCCGTCGCCGCGCTGTCCGCTTCCGGGCTAGCACTGCGGCCTGGCGACTTACCGGGCAAGGCGGTCGGGTCAGTCCTTTCGGACCTGTGGGGGTTGGACGAGTCGGACTGTTAGTGCACCATCACGCTGATGGGCCGCTGAGGCGCTGATATGAGTATCTGAGCCGGTCCATGCCGCCAGTGCAGTGTCTCGCTATTGGCTTGCTACTTCACTAGGGCGACGCGCCCGCGGCGGACTTTTCTCGAGGATCTCCTCGGCGGTCCAGATGAAGGGCCTGGGGTCGCTGTTGTTCGCCTCCAGGTAGGCCTCGATCGCGGCGATGAGGTCGGGTACCGACCGGAAGACGCCGCGGCGGATGGCCTGGTCACTGATATTGCGGAACCACCGCTCCACCAGGTTCAGCCAGGAACTGGAAGTCGGGGTGAAGTGCAGGTGGAAGCGCGGGTGCTTGTCCAGCCAGGCCTGCACGTTCGGGTGCTTGTGGGTGGCGTAGTTGTCGCAGATCATGTGGATCTTCAGGCCGGCCGGGACCTGCTTGTCGATGAGGCGCAGGAACTTCAGGAACTCGCCGTTGCGGTGCCTGGGGTAGCACTGGCCGGTGACGTGGCCGGTCAGCACGTCCAGGGCGGCGAACAGGGTGGCGGTGGCGTGGCGCTTGCAGTCGTGGGTCATCGTGCCGGCCCGGCCTTTCTTCATCGGCAGGGTGGGCTGGGCGCGGTCCAGGGCCTGGATGCTGGACTTCTCGTCCATGCACAGCACGACCGCCTGATCCGGCGGGTTCAGGTACAGGCCCACCACATCGGTGAGCTTCTCTTCGAACCGCTTGTCGTTGCTCAGCTTGAACGTCTTCACCCGGTGCGGCTGCAGGCCCCTGGCGGACCAGATCCGCTGCACCGTCGCCGGGCTGACCCCCTGTGCCCTGGCCATCGTGCGGCACGACCAGTGCGTCTGGCCCGGCGGCTTGTCATGCAGCGTGGCGTGCACGATCGCCGCCACCTTCTCCGCGCTGATCGACGGCTTGCGGCCCCGGCCGGCGGCGACCTTCCCGAACCGCTTCAGCCCCTCAGCGGCGAACTGCTCCCGCCAGGCCCGCACCGTCATCGCCGACACCCCCGCCTGCCGCGCGATCGCGGTGTTCGCCACGCCGTCCGCGGCCAGCAGCAGCGCCCGCGCCCGCAGCACGTCGCGGCGCGGCGCGGTCGACGGCCGGGCCACAGTTTCCAGGATCTCCCGCTGGCCCGCAGCCAGCTCCAGGGCAGGCGCCGCATGGTTCATGCCGCATGCTACCTCGGAACTGCCAAGTCATTTGCGAGACACTACATTAGCAACCGGAGAAACGCCTGAGCAAGGCTCCGGTAATAGCCATCGCACTACGGTCTGGGCCATGAACCGGTACAAACATGAGCGTGTCGCGATAGGCGCGGCCCGCGACCGGGGGTGACTCATGAACACTGACGTGAGTTTGTACGACCTTCTCGGCGGCGACCGCCACGAGCTGCGCTTAGTCACCGCGGCCTTTTACAAGAAGGTGCTGGCTGACACGTTGCTCTCGCCCTACTTTGCGGGCGTCGACATGGATCGGCAGGTCGGCATGCTGGCCGAGTTCCTGGCGATGGCATTCGGCGGTCCGCACTCTTACGCCGGCCGCGACCTGAGGTCCGCGCATCAGCACTTGCCCGGCCTGGCGGACGCGCACTTCGACCGGGTCGTCGAGTACCTGGCGGAGACACTGCGCGAGGCCGGCCTTAGCGAAGGGGACGTCATCACTGCGGGCGCCGTCGCCGAAACCGTCCGGGACCAGGTCCTGAATCGCTAGCCGTCGCACTCGCCGCGTACCCCGGAAGAGAGGCGCTTGCCGTGGACATCGCCCGGCTCAAAAGCAGTTTCGCCCGCGTGGTCATGCACGGCGACGAGGTGCCGCTGCACTTCTACTCGGACCTGTTCCTCAAGCACCCGCAAACCCGTGACATGTTCCCGGTGTCCATGCAGGCCCAGCGGACCCACCTGGTCGCTGCGCTGGTGAGCATCGTGTCCAGCGTCGACGACCCGGACGCGCTGACCGCGTTCGTCCGTGATCTCGGCCGCGACCACCGCAAGTTCGGAACGCTCGCCGAGCACTACGATGCGGTCGGCGATAGCCTCCTCGCCACCTTCGCCTACTTCTGCGGCGATGCCTGGGATGCCGAACTGCAGGCTGACTGGAAGGCGGCGTACCAGCTGATTGCCAGCGTCATGATCGCCGCGGCACGCGATGACGAGAAGCACAATCCTGCCTACTGGACGGCCACTGTCGTCGGCCGGGAACGCAAGGCGTTCGACATCTCGGTCCTGAGGGTGCAGCCAGAGCCCAGACTTGAGTACCTGCCAGGGCAGTCGGTGGCGATCGAGTCGCCTGCCCGGCCGAAACTGTGGCGCTACTACTCGATGGCGAATGCCCCGCGTGCCGACGGCAGCGTGGACTTCCACATCCGGCTGATCGACGGCGGAGCCGTGAGCATGGCGCTGACTACTCACGCCGCAGAGGGGACCGAGCTCAGGATCGGACCGCCCGTCGGTACCCTGCGGCTCGATTGTGCTTCCGGCAGGGAGATCCTGATGGTAGCCGGGAGCACCGGCCTGGCACCGCTCAAGGCCATGATCGAGCAGGTAGCCGGCCTGCCCAGGCCGCCCGCCGTCCAGCTCTTCTTCGGCGCGCGAGCCGCCGACGGGCTCTATGACCTGCCTAGCCTCGAGAAGATAGCCGCCGAGCACCGGTGGCTGACGGTCGCGCCGGTGGTGTCTGCCGAGCGGCACGGCAGCCCGGCCGGCTCGCTGACGGACGCCGTCATCCGGTCAGGGAGCTGGTCCGGCCATGACGCCTACCTGGCCGGCCCGACCGAGATGGTCCAGGACTGCGCGGCCCGGCTCGCCGCATCCGGGCTGCCCGCGGCTCAGATACATGTAGAGGACTTCGGCTGGAGTGAGCCATGACAACGGACGCCTGGTATGACGAGCAGCAGCGGCTCACCCCGGATCAGCTGCAGACGGTCACCTTTCCGCTGACCCGCTGGGCCCGCCACGGTTACGAGGAAGAGCCGGTTCGCGCATTCCTGGCGCAAGTGCAGGCCGAGATGGTCCGGCTGATCAACGAGCGGGCCTCGCTCTGGCAAGAGGTGCAGCGCCTGCGGCGCAGGATCCTCGGCACCAGCAACGGCAACGACGCAGTGCTGCTCGCGAAGGACGACGCCCACATCCACGCGGTACGGATTCTGTCAAGTGCTCAGCGCACCGCCGATCGTTACGTGGCCGACGCCCAGGCCTACAGCGGCCGGCTGACCGAGGAGGCCAGGGTCCGCCGCGACGAGATCATGAGCCAGGCTCAGCAGCACGCCGACATGCTGCTGGAGGAAGCGCGCAACCGCGCCAGGGCGGCGGCCGTGGCCGCGATAGATACCGACGGCTTGCCGCCGCAGACCGAGCAGGAGCGCCGCGCCATGCAGGCGGAACTGGCCTACCTGCGCACGTTCAGCGAGGTGTACCGGCAGCACCTGAAGATCTACACCGAAGACGTGCTGCGCACCATCGAGGACTGGGAGAGCAAGGAGCGCGCCGCGACCAGGGAGATCGCGCCCCCGCACGAAGTGCCGGCACGTGGACCGACCTCCCCCGGCAGCCGCTAGCTGACTCCGCGGGCGACTGCTGGGCGGTCAGTTCCCGGCGGGAGGTGCCCCGGATGTGCACTCGCTTGCCGCGGCGCGCTGAACAAGCTGGCAGCGGATCTCCCACGCGGTCATCGACAAAGCTCCTCGCTCCAGCGGCTGACCCGCCGGTCACCGAAATGACTGATATCTCCTAGCATTACCAGACCAGCAGCTTCTGGCTACCGTCAGGTGGCACCAGGCGCCGACGGCCGCGATCAGATCCCGGAAGCCCGTCGGCCGAACGTGAGCGCAGCGACGCGGGCGCTGGAACTGGCGCCGTGCCGCTCCCGGCGGGCAGGGCCCGCCGCTGGTAGCCTCTCGCTCCTGTGACCATCCCCGCATCCGCCCCCCGCGATCATGAGTTCCCGCCAGGCCAGGCCAGGCGACCGGATCTGCTGCTTGCGCTCCGCAGCTGGCAGACGGATGCTTACCGGACGTACTTCCGGGCCGATCAGCGCGACTTTCTGCTCGTGGCCACGCCCGGCGCCGGGAAGACGACCTTCGCGCTGACCGTCGCGGCGGAACTGCTGGCTCGCCGCGAGGTTGCCGCGATCACGGTGATCACGCCGACGGAGCACCTCAAGCATCAGTGGTCGCGGGCAGCGCACCAGCTGGGGATCTCGCTCGATCCCGGATTCAGCAATGCGGCAGGTCGGCTGTCGCCGGACTACACCGGAGTAGCGGTCACCTACGCGCAAGTGGCGGCGCATCCGGCCCTGCACCGGCAGCGCACGCTGAGCACGCGAACGCTGGTCATCTTCGACGAGCTGCACCATGCTGGCGACGCGCTGTCCTGGGGTGAGGCCGTCAGGGAGGCGTTTGAGCCGGCCCGGCGCAGGCTGGCGCTGACCGGCACCCCGTTTCGCAGCGATAGCACCCCGATCCCGTTCGTCACCTACCGGCGCGATGATGACGGCTTCCTGCGAGGTGCCTCCGATTACGTCTACGGATACGGGCCGGCGCTCGCCGACGGCGTCGTGCGCCCGGTCATCTTCCTTGCCTATTCCGGTGAGATGCGCTGGCGGACGAGGGCCGGTGATGAGCTAGCCGGGACGCTCGGCACTGTGATGACGTCCGAGCAGCTGGCCTACGCCTGGCGCACAGCGCTGGACCCGGACGGCGCGTGGATCATGCGGGTGCTGGAGGCCGCCGACCGGAGGCTGACCGAAGTAAGGCGCGGGATGCCAGACGCCGCCGGCCTGGTGATAGCCAGTGATCACGCCGGCGCGCGGGCCTATGCGACGCTGCTGCGCGGTATCAGTGGTACCCGGCCGGTCGTCGTGCTGTCGGATGACCCGGCCGCAAGCGCGAAGATCGCCCGGTTCGCGACCTCGCAGGATCGCTGGATGGTCGCGGTGCGGATGGTGTCCGAAGGAGTGGACATCCCGCGGCTGGCCGTCGGGGTCTACGCGACAAGCGTGGGAACGGCGCTGTTCTTCGCCCAGGCCGTCGGCCGGTTCGTGCGCGCCCGCCGGCGCGGCGAGACCGCGTCGGTGTTCCTGCCGTCTATCCCGTCGCTGCTGGGCTACGCCGCGGAGCTGGAAGCCGAGCGCGATCACGTCCTGCACCCGCCCGGCGACACCGAAGCCGAGGAGCGCGAGCTCGCCGAAGCCCGGCGTGAGCGAGACACCGCCGACTACCTCGATAGCGGCCCGTTCCAGCCGCTGGAGGCATCGGCCCATTTCGACCGGGTGCTCTACGACGGGAACGAGTTCGGCGTGACTGCCGAGGAAGAGGACTTCCTCGGCTTGCCCGGCCTGCTGGAGCCTGAGCAGGTAGCGCTGCTGCTGCGTAGTAAGCGGTCTGGACGGGCCAGCAAGACCGCGCAGCCCGGGGACGAGCCCGCCGGGCCGGCCGCGGGAACGGGGCCGACAGCTAGCGAGACGCTGGCTGCCCTGCGCAAAGAACTCAACGGGCTCGTCGCCGCGTGGCATCACCGCACCGGGCAGCCGCATGCCGCCATCCATGCCGAGCTCAGGCGCGGCTGCGGTGGCCCGGCGCTGGCCCAGGCAAGTGCCGAGCAGATCCGGTCGCGGATCGCGATGATGCATCGCATGGCCCGAACCGGCAGGTGACCGGCCAGCTGCACGCTGCCCGCCGTCCTGGCGTAGCGTCTGTCAGTATGTGCCGTAGCATCAAGACCCTCCGCGAGCCTTACGCAGAGCAGGTCACCGAGGCCGATATCCGCGCCGCCGCGCTTCAGTACGTCCGCAAGATCAGCGGGTTCCGCGCGCCGGCCGCTCACAACACGCGGGCTTTTGACCACGCCGTGGCGACGATAGCCGGTGCCACCAGGGAACTGCTCGACCAGCTTGAGGTCCGGGGGCAGGCCGGCGGCTCGCGCGCTGCCTCCTGAGCCGCCGGCCTGACGCATCCATCATCCGCAGGAGTCACAATGGCTGAGCCGAACGACTGGAATAGCAAGATCATCGAAGAATTCCGTGCCAGCGGAGGTAAGGTCGGCGGCGCCTTCGAAGGCGCGCCGCTGCTGCTGCTCCATACGACCGGCGCGAAGACCGGCCAGGAGCGCGTCAACCCGATGATGTACCGGCGGGTCGGCGACAACTACGCGGTGTTCGCATCCAAGGCGGGCGCGCCGACCAGTCCCGACTGGTACCACAACCTGATCGTTAACCCGGCCGTCAGGGCCGAGATCGGCACGCAGACCATCGACCTCACCGCTCGGGTGGCCGACAGCGCGGAGCGTGAGCCGATCTGGGCCGCGCAGAAAGCCGAGTACCCGGGATTTGCCGATTACGAGCAGAAGACCACCCGGCAGATTCCGGTCGTCATCCTCGAGCCGGCCTCCCGCTGACGAGCGCAGCCTGGCGGGTCATGATGGATGTGAGTTTTCTGGCTCTCCTGCCGCTTCCGTGGGTGAGCAGAGGGTAGCGGATAGTTCTGTATTGCGTGCTGGGCCTGGGTTTGCGGTTGCTGCCGGGGGTGCTGCGGATCGACGCTGCAGCGCGCCGGTTCTCAGCGGTGGTCCGG
>DAHVAR010000128.1 GCA_027314515.1 Actinomycetota bacterium | reverse complement strand
AGCGGGCTTCGCCGGCTCGGCGACGGCCCTGTTCTGGGTGCTGCGGCGGTGGGGGGTCAGCACGCCGGCCGCCGCCCTGGCCGGCGCGGTGTACGGGTTCTCCCCGGCCCTGCTGCAGACCGCGCTCGCGCATTACGACCTTGAGCTGGCCTTTTTGCCGCCGCTGATCGTCGACGCGGGCCTGCGGCTGACGGTCGGCCAGCCGTCCCGGTCAGCGGCCCGGCCGGTTCGCTGGCTCGCTCGCGTGCCGGCCTCCGCCCGTGCGGGCGTGTGGCTCGGGCTGCTGATTGCGGCGCAGATGTTTATCAGCGAGGAAGTCGCGCTGACGACCGCACTGGCTGGCGTCCTGGTCGTGCTGGTGCTCGCGGTGAGTCGGCCGCTTGCGGTCGCGCGGCGCGTCCTGCCGACGGCGGCCGGCCTGCTGGTTGCCGCGGTGGTCGCGCTGGCACTGACCGGCCCGGCCTTGTTGACGCAATTCCGCGGCCCGCTCACCGAGCATGGCTCGGCTTACTCGCCCAATCGCTTCGCCAACGATCTCGCGAACTTCGTCACCCCGCAGGGCGCCCTGTTCTTCCACACTGCAGCGTCAGCGGCAGCCGCCAGCCGCTACCAGGCCGGGCTGGCTGAATATCTGGGCTACCTGGGCTGGCCGCTGATCGTCCTACTTGCGGTGGCCGCGGTGGCAAGCTGGCGCCGGCTGGCCGGCCGTGCCGCCGCCGTCGCCCTGGCTGTGCTCTGCGTATTGTCGCTGGGCGGTCACCTGCACCTGGCCGGGATGTCGCAGCCGGGATTCGAGTTGCCGTGGCAGTGGATCGAGGCGGTCCCGGTGCTGGCCGGGATCCTGCCGGACCGGCTGTCGATGCTGGCCGACGGGTTCGCGGCGGCGCTGCTGGCCATCGGGATCGACGAGGCTCGGGCCCGGCTGGCGGCGCGCGGCTCCGCCAGCGGGTGGCAGACCGCGGCGGTCCTGACCGTCGCGGTTGCCTGCTGCCTGCCGCTGCTGCCCCGGCCGCTGCCCGAGTCCGGGACGGCGCCGTTGCCGGCCGGCTGGTCGGCTATGTTCACCCGGCTGCATCTGCGGTCGGGCAGCAGGGTTCTGGTGCTGCCAATAGCCCGCACCGGGGTGACGCTGCCACTGCGATGGTCGGCGACCAGCGGGGAGCCGTCGTCGATGATCGGCGGGTACTTCCTCGGGCCCGGCGTCGCCGGCAAGGCGCACCTCGACGGCCGGTCGCCCGTTCGCAAGATCGAATACCTGAACCTTCTCTGGGCTGAAGGCGTGCCTCCCGGCAGTCCCTACGCCGATACGGCTGCCGTTGCCCGCGGCGACTGGACGCAGAGCGGGCGGCAGGGAGAGTCACCGCTCGTGCACAACTGGCCGGTGATGCACGCCAAAGCGGCCAGGGCCCAGCTCGCTAGCTGGCGGCCGCAGGCAGTGATCGCCGATGCCACGGTGAGCTCGCCGCTCGGCGAGTACCTCGCCAAGGTACTGGGCCCGCCGCAGGTTAGCGTCGATGGCCTGATCGGCTGGCGGCATCCGCTACTCGACGCCCGCTACGCCGCCGCTCGGAGTCCTTAGTTAGGGCCCGCTTCCTGGCGACTTGACTTGCGGACGTTACTTACCCCAGGCGCGGATATTTCTGCCGGGCTGTGCCGCTTCTTAGCGGAGCTAACGATCTCCGGAGAGCCAAACTGGGAGCTAACGTCAGCAGGCGACGGGCTAAACCCGCAGGTCAGCGCAGATGACGATCAGGATCCGGGCGTGGCACCGGTACGGTCCGGTGGTTAGCACGGGCCACGAACCTGGCCGCGTCCGACGGATCCTGAGGCCTGGTGAGCGGGACGGTCGCCTGACTGATCGCGGCGCAGCAGCCGGGCCGAGGTTTCCGCCACGATTCAGGTTCTGTCAGCAATTGAGGACCGTTGCTGTCCTCGTTTCGGTCTAGCTTCGCGATATGGACACGACAAAGACCACGGCAATCGACTGGAACGCCGAGCTTGCCGATCAGCTCGACTGGCACTGGGAGCATCAGCTCCGGCGGCGGCTGGACGGGCTGACCGACGCTGAGTACTTCTG
>DAHVAR010000064.1 GCA_027314515.1 Actinomycetota bacterium | reverse complement strand
AGCATGCGGCTCACCCAGAAGGATGTCGCGGCGAGGATGGGCGTCACCCAGGGACGGGTCAGCCAGATCGAGAAGGGCACCGTGTTCGACACGACAGTCCTCAAGGCCTACGTTGAGGCACTCGGCGGGCGCATGCACACGACCCTCGAGATCGGCGACGAACTCATCCGGGTGGCATAGATGACCAAGCTTCGCGAATCTTCAGGCGGGGCTCCGGCCTTAGCCCAGGCACATCCGCGAGCCGACCTCGCCCTGTGACCAGCTCCGGCCGGTAGCTCGCGGCCGATCCGCCACTATGGCGGCGGGCGGGTCTTCGGAGCCGCAGTCGCTGCTGCGCCAGAACGAAATGATCTATATGATGCACCTGGATGTCATGACGACTATCGCTCATGCCGCGGTGGGATCATGTGCGGTTTGGTTGCTGGCCGTTCCGGATTGAGCCTGCGCTTATGGAGCGATTTGCAGATGTCCAGCCTGTCCGGCTCATCGACTTAAGGGCTGCTGCCGACGTGCTAAGACTGGCGGTGGCTGCCTACCTGGCCCGGTACACGGGTTCCTCACGTGATCACGCCCACTCGGACTTGCGGTGCTTCCTGGCGTGGTGTGCCGAGCGCGGCCTCGATCCGCTGGCTGCCAGCCGGGTGCATCTGGAGCTGTATATCCGCCGGATGCAGGAGACCCGCCGGTTCAAGCCCTCGACGGCGTCGCGGCGTTTCTCGGTCACCGCCGGGTTCTATCGCGCCGCCCGTGATCGACGGCGTCCTCGATCATTCCCCGGCCGAGCATGTCCGCCGGCCCGCAGTGCCGCCGGAGGCGCCGACCCTGGGGGTTCACCCACCTGCAGTTCGAGGCCATACTGACTGCCTCCCGAGAATCGGCTAACCGGTGCGACTTCGCGCTCGTGGCGATGCTCGGCCTCCTCGGCCTCCTCGGGCTCCGGATCTTAGGCCACCGGTGCCGACATCGCCGACCTGGGCGAGGAACACGGCCACCGGGTCCTGCGAGTCTGCGGCAAGGGCACCAAAGTCGTACTCGTCCCGCTGCCGCCCGCCGTCGGCCGGGCGATCGACCGCGCCATCAACGGCCGGGTGTCAGGACCGATCCTGCTCAACAGCCGCGGAGCCCGGATGGACCGGCATGCAGCGACCCGGCGGCTCAGGAACCTGGCCGGCGCTGCAGGCGTGCGGATCGGCCGGACGCACCCCCACATGCTCCGCCACACATTCGTGACCACCATGCAAATGAGCAGAATTGCATCTGACGCATCATTCCGCGGATCCTGTGAACGCCCGCTGCCTGGAGCTATGCATCAGGGCACCATGAGGCGTCTGACCCGAAGAGTAATGCTGAGCTGGGGGTCACCAGCTCATTAGGACGGCCCCGGATCAGCGTTCCATGGCTAGATCACGCAAGGCTGACCGCCAATTGGCCGCAGCCTCGTAGATATCTCAGACCTCAAACTCGCTCACATCGGCAAGATCGCCGAGCCCCGCGCCTGTCGGCGGCATAGAACCGTGCGTTCGGCTGCGATGATGCGTTCATGGATCGGTCACTGCCCAAGGTCACCATCGAGCTCTGGCGATCGGACGCTGTCGTCCTGTTCGACTGGCTGATGTCCGTCGATCTCAACGCGGTCCCGACTACCCACCCCGCCGAGAAGCAAGCCTTGGCTGACCTGCTAACGCGGCTGGAGCATGAGACTGACATCCCTGGGGTAACGCAGGAGCAGATTGATACGGCCCGTCAGGAGGTGGCCCGCGATATGGGCTGGTAGACGCCCTGCTCGCGGCAGATCAGTATGCCGGCCACCGCTCGGCAAGGTACGGTGTCGGCTACGACCGGTGGCAAATACGCCTGTGTCGGACTCCGCGGAGGGCTCTCCCAAGGCTCGCATCGTCACGGCGTTGCTGCGCGACGGCAACCGGGTACTGCTATGTCACCGATCTCCCCGGCGCCGTTGGTATCCCGATGTCTGGGACCTGCCCGGTGGGCACGTGGAGCCCGGGGAACTGCCTGGCGCGGCACTTGCTCGAGAGCTTCTAGACCCGCATTTCGCACATGGGGGCGGGTGAGTCGGTCAGTGTCCGGGGGTCGGTTTCGAGCAGGTCGAGCAGTTGCTGTTGGACAGGGTCGGGCTGGGGTATCTGTGGCGGCCTGCCGTCTGTGCTGGCCCGCAGGC
>DAHVAR010000121.1 GCA_027314515.1 Actinomycetota bacterium | reverse complement strand
CGTTCGTGGCTACGCATAACCACTTCGTGCTGGACCGGGGCGGGAGGGTGTTCAACCGGTCGGCGCCGGTGATCAAGCTGCCGGAAGGCGCGACTGAGGACGATCATCTGGCGCTGCTCGGCGTGCTCAATTCCTCTACCGCGTGCTTCTGGCTCAAGCAGAACAGCCACGATAAAGGCAGTCAGGGCATCAACGAGGGAGTCAAAGCCGAAGGCTGGGAGCGGTTCTACGAATTCACCGGCACGACCTTGCAAGATTGCCCGCTGCCTGGCGTACTGCCACTGGCGCGCGGTCAGTTGCTCGATGCCCTGGCAGCCGAGCTCACCGCGAATGCACCGGAAGCGGTCGTCGCACTGACGACGCCGACCTTCGAGGGGCTGGCGGCGGCACGAACTGAGTCCGAGCACATCCGGGCTGTGATGATCGCCCAGCAGGAGGAACTGGACTGGGAGGTCTATCGGCTGTACGGGCTGATCGATGCGGACCTGACCTACGGCGGTGACCTGCCGGGGATCGTGCTGGGTGAGCGGGCGTTCGAGATTGTGCTGGCCCAGGCGGTGGCGGCGGGCGAGGAGGAAACGGCCTGGTTCAGCCGGCACGGGTCGACGCCGATCACTGAGATCCCGGCGCACTGGCCGGCTGCCTACCGGGATCTGGTGAAGTGGCGGCTGGAGGTGATCGCGAGTAACCCGTTCATCCGGTTGCTGGAGAAGCCGGAGTACAAGCGGCGCTGGGCGCAGGAGCCGTGGGAGAAGCGGCGGGACCGGGCGCTGCGGGAGTGGCTGCTGGACCGGCTCGAAGACAAGAAGTTCTGGTTCGACCCGCAGGGTCGGCCGCTGCCGCGCAGCATCGGGCAGCTCACGGACGAGGTCGAGCGCGATCATGAGCTGACGAGCGTGCTTGCGCTGTGGGAGGGGCGGCCCGACATCCCGACTGAGAAGTCGCTGACCAGGTTGCTGGAGGACGAGTGCGTTCCGTTCCTGGCGGCCTACCGGTACAAGGATTCCGGGTTGCGCAAGCGCGAATCTTGGGAAGAGACCTGGGCACTGCAACGGCGCGAGGACGCCGGGGAGAAGGCCGGCCCGATCCCGGTGCCGCCCAAGTACACCTCGGCGGACTTCCGCAGGCAGTCTTACTGGGCCGCGCGCGGGAAGCTGGACGTGCCGAAGGAGCGGTTCATCCTCTACCCGGACGCCGGCCGGGAGACCGACCCGACCATTGTGCTCGGCTGGGCCGACTGGGACCACGCGCAGCAGTCGCTGGCCCTGTCGATCATCATCACCGAGCGGCAGAAGGACGGCTGGGCGGACGAGCGGCTGGTCCCGCTGGTCGCCGGGCTGGCTGAGCTGCAGCCATGGGTCGAGCAGTGGCACGCCGACGTTGATCCGGCCTACGGCGTCAGCCTGGCGGTGTTCTGCCGGGAACAGCTCGCCGCTCGTTCAGCGCAGGTCGGCAAGACCCTGGCCGAGCTGGCCGCCTGGCGACCCGGCCCGGCTGCACACGGACGCAGGGTTTCCGGGTAGCTATCTGAACCCAGGACTCGTCGCTGGCGACCAATCTGGGTGCTTGCGCATGACCGCTCTCCAGACGAGCCGCCAGCATCTGGCTGCGCGTTCACGCCGATATTCGTCGAGCTTTGGCATACAGTGAGGCGAACGTGCAGCGAGGCAGCTAGGAGGGGCTATGCTGCTGAGATTTGAGGTCTCCAATCACCGGTCGATCATGGATGCGGTGGAGCTTTCCATGATCGCCATCGACAGCGACAGGCCATCAGCCAGAGGGTTCGACCTTCTGACCGAGCGAGTGCTAGCCGTCGCCGGGATCTACGGCCCCAACGCGTCAGGCAAGTCAAATGTGGTCGAGGCGCTGACGTGGCTGTCGCTGGCCGTCAGGCACTCTCTCCGCGCATGGGACGAAGTGATCCCCCGCGAGCCGTTTAAGTTCACGCCCGGGCCGAGCACGCCCTCGTGGTTCGAGATCGAGATGGTCGTTGACGGCGTCAGGTACGTCTACCGGCTAGATGTCGACGATTCAATGGTGCTCTTCGAGGGACTTTACAGCTATCCGGAACGGCGGCGCCGCATACTCTTCGAGCGAGAAGGACTGGAAGTAGAGCTTAGGCGGGGACTAGGGCTTGCGGGCATCCGTGACCTGCTCACTCCCTCCACGCTCGCGTTGTCGGCGGCGATGCGACTCGATGACGCCGAGTTCAGGTCTTTCGCCCGGCATCTGGCCGGGATCCAAGTATTGGGCCCGCGCCGCCCCGCAGCGTGGAATCAGTACGGCTTCGCCGGCGAGCGCGGAGTACCGACGGTGCGACTCTTCGATGATCAAGGTCGAGCAGAGCCGTCGCCATACGACGACGTGGACTATGGCGCAATAGGTACACGTCAGTCTGCCCTGGCAATGCTCCGGTTTGCTGACCTGGGAATAGACGGCGTCCAAATTGCCGAAGCCGACAACAACGACGCGCGCATCTCACCGCAAGTGCGCCGGCAGTCGCGTCGGCGTCCGCAGCTTATCCATAGCGTGTCAGGCCAGGAGTTGCCTTTCGAACTTACCGAAGAGTCCGCCGGCACCCGAACCTGGTTTGCGCTCATCGGCCCGACGCTCACCGCATTGAGTAACGGCCGGATCTTGGTGGTCGACGAAATCGACGCGAGCCTGCACCCGAAGCTGTCGGCACACCTGCTGGAGTTGTTCGAGGACCCGATCACGAATCCCAACGGCGCGCAGCTAATCTTCACAACTCATGACACGAGCCTGCTCAATCACCTGAACCGGGACGAAGTCTGGCTGACTGAGAAGGGCGGCGATGGTGCTACGAGGCTCACGGCGCTAGCAGAATACGGCGGGTCCAAGGTGAGGCGGTCGCTGAACCTAGAGAGGGCGTATCTACAAGGCCGGTTCGGTGCCGTGCCAGAGCTCGACCAGTACGTCCTACGCCGCGCGCTGGGCATGGCGGCCAATGAGGACTGATGGCTCGATCTAGCCGGGACGCGGGAAGGCGGCCGCTCAAGCGGCGGGTCGCCACCCGAAAGCCCAAGCGAACGTTCCTGATCTTCTGCGAAGGCGAGCGGACCGAGCCCGATTATCTGACCGCACTCAAGAGACAGCCAGTCATGCGCGAGGCCGCAGCTGTCCAACTCTCGGTCGTTCCTGGCGACAACAGGTCGAAACCTCGGACGCTGGTCTCGCTGGCTATCGAGGCCCGTCAGCGAGCAATGGACGAGGAGGGTGAGATCGACGAGTTCTGGTGCGTCTTCGACGTCGAGTGGCCAGCTAACCACCCGCACCTTGACGAGGCGATCACCCATGCTCGCCGCAACCGCATCAAAGTCGCGATCTCCAATCCGTGTTTCGAGCTGTGGCTGATCCTGCACTTTCAGAGCCAGACCGCTTGGATGGATAGCGACAGCGCATGCGCCCTGCGGCGGCGGCTGGATGCCTCAGTGGGTAAAGGCGTCGATGGCGAGAAGTACATGCCTCTCGTCGCCGATGCTGTTCGCCGGGCGGCCGACCTCGATGAACGACATCGGCGGGAAGGCACCGCGTTCCCGGACGATAATCCATCCTCGGGAATGCATAAGCTGCTGGCGGCCATCATGCGCCAGTCGGCACCTGAACTTCTTGGCCCCTGACAGCCTGGGTAGTAAATATGCTGTTTCGGGCGGCAGCTGATAGCCGCCAGCGGCGGGATCTGTGCACAGCGGTGGGAGCCGAGCGATGAGTGTGGGCCAGCGGTGAGCGTACTGCTGCGCGACGTGTTCGACATCCCCGAGCGGGCGGGCGCCGAGGACTACGTGCTGCGGCTGACCGACAGCGTGGAGGGCGCCGCAGTCGCCCGGACCCTGGACGAGTACGTGGTGACGCCCGCGCTGGCCCGGGCGTTCGACACTGCCCTCGGCCTGGTGGCGGAGGCGATGCGGTCGGGTGTCAGCAGGGGCGCGTTCCTTGCCGGGTCGTTCGGGTCCGGCAAGAGCCACTTCATGGCGGTCCTGCACGCGCTGCTGCGGCACGACCCGGCGGCCAGGGGCAAGGCCGAACTGCAGGAGGTCATTGCCCGGCACGACAGCGCGCTGCTGGACCGCAAGGTTCTGCCGCTCGCCTTCCACCTGATCGGCGCGGAATCTCTCGAGCAGGCGCTGTTCGACGGGTACATCCGCCAGGTCACGCGGCGGCACCCGACGGCCCTGCTGCCAGCTCTGCACCACTCGGACGCGATCCTCGCGGACGCCGAGCGGATGCGGGTCCGGGACGGCGACGAGAGATTCCTTGCCGGGCTGAACGGCGGCGCAGGCGGGGCGGCGACCGATGCGTGGTCTGCGCTGATCGGCTCCGGCACCTGGACCATGGAGACGTACGCCGCGGCACGAGCCGCGGAGCCTGGGTCTGAGCAGCGGCAGCGGCTGGTCACGGCGCTGGTGGATCGCTACTTCAGCGCGTATACGCAGCAGGCCAGCTACGTCGACCTGGACACCGGGCTGGCGGCGATGGCCCGGCACGCTCAGGGCCTCGGCTATGACGCGGTCGCGCTGTTCCTGGACGAGCTGGTGCTGTGGCTCGCGTTCTCGGTGCAGGACCGGGAGTTCTTCCGGCGCGAGTCGCAGAAGCTCACCAAGCTGGTCGAGACCGGGACCGGCAGCCGGGCGGTCCCGCTGGTGTCCTTCGTGGCGCGGCAGATGGACCTGCGGCGCTGGTTCGCCGACGCGGGCGCCAGCGGGGCGGAGCAGGAGGCGCTGGACCGGGCGTTCCGCCACCAGGAGAGCCGTTTCACGACGATCACGCTGGGCGACGACAACCTGCCGTTCGTCGCGAGCCGGCGGCTGCTGCAGCCCCGCGGTGCTGCGGCTGCCCGCCTGCTGGCCGAGGCGTTCGGGCATCTGGATCGCCGGCCGGAGATCTGGGATGTCCTGCTGGACGGCGTCAACACCGACGAGCGGCACCGCGGCGCCGACGAGGCGGCGTTCCGGCTGACCTACCCGTTCTCCCCCGCGCTGGTGTCCACGCTGCGATCGCTTGCCAGCGCCATGCAGCGCGAGCGCACCGCGCTCAAGGTCATGCAGCAGATGCTGGTCGACCGGCGGGACACCGCCACTGCCGACGACGTCATCCCCGTCGGTGATGCATTCGACTACATAGTGGCCGGCCAGGACGCTCTGGACAGCCAGGCTGCCGCGCTCTTCCGTTCCGCGACCACGCTGTACCGGGAGAAGCTGCGGCCGATCCTGCTGGCCGCGCATGGCCTTGCCGAGGCTGATGCTGCCGGTCCCGGCCCCCTCCCGGACTGGTTCCTTGCCGATGACAGGCTGGTGAAGACGCTGCTGCTGTCCGCGGTGGCGCCAAAGGTGCCAGCCCTCAAGGAGCTCACCGCCAGCCGCCTGGCCTCGCTCAATCACGGCTCGATCCGGTCTCCGCTGCCGGGGAGCGAGTCTGTGATCGTCCTGGGCAAGGTGAGGGAGTGGTCGAGGCGAGTGCCGGAGATCCACGTCGGGACCGAACAGCTGAACCCGGTGATCCGGGTGCAACTCTCCGACGTCGACTACCAGTCGGTCGTGGAGCGTGCCAGGGGCGAGGACAACGAGGGCCGTCGCCGCGAGCTGATCAAAGAGCTGGTCCGCGAGGAGATCGGCGTGTCCGTGCGGGACCCGGACCTTCTCGGCGCGCTAGTCCACCGGGTCATCTGGCGCGGATCGCGCCGCGAGGCTGACATCGTCTTCGGCAACGTGCGTGACGCTGGCTGGCTGAGCGAGGACAGCTTCAGGGCCCGGCCGGGGACGTGGCGGATCGTCATCGACTACCCGTTCGACGAGCCCGGCCACTCCGGCAGCGAGGACCTGGCGCGGCTGGACCGGATGATCGAAGCTGGCGCCCGGACGCAGACGGTCGTATGGCTACCCAGGTTCCTCTCCGCCGAGCGCATGGTCGAGGTGCGCCGCCTGGTCGTGCTGGACTGGCTGCTCGGCGGCACCGGCGAACGCTGGACCTCGCACGCCGACCACCTGTCCGAGGTGGAGCGCGTTCAGGCGAAGGCGATCCTGGAGAGCCAGCAGACTGCGCTGCGCGAGGGGCTGCGGCGGGTCATCCAGGAGTGCTACGGGGCTGCGGCCCCCACCCCGGGCACGCTAGCCGACGGCGGGACTGACGACCGCATCCTGGTCAGCCTCGATCCGAGCTTTGCGCCGGCCGCGCCGGTCGGGGCGAACCTTGGCGCCGCCTTCGGCAACCTGATCGACCAGGCATTCCGTACCAGCTATCCGGACCATCCGCGGTTCGAGCCGTCCGACGTGGAGGTGACGCCGCGTGACCTGGCCGCGGTCTACGCACACGTGCAGCGTGCTGTCACTGATCCCGACGGCCGGGTCCGGCTGGAAGGCGACATCGCGGCTGTGCGCAGAGTCGCCAGCGCGCTGGGCGTGGGAACGCCGGGTGAGACGCACTTCCTGTTCGGAGATGACCGGTTCGGCAGGTGGGGCGCGGAACTTGAGCGTGCGATTGCAAGGGACGGGCTGCAGCCACAGGACCCGGTGACCATCGGGCGGATCAGGGACTGGATCGACGCGCTCAGCCCGAAGGTCGGCCTGCGTGAGGATGTCATGGACCTGATCGCGCTGGCCTGGGCGGAACTCCGCCAGCGGGCCTGGTACCAGCACGGCGGCCCGATTACCCCGCCGAAGCCCGGGTCGGCGCGGCCGGAAATGGAGCTCCGGCCGGAGCAGCTGCCCACGCCGGCCGACTGGACGGCGGCAGCATCGCGTGCGGAGCAGATCTTCGGCATCTACGTCAACCCGTACCTGACAGCGACGGGGGTCGCTGAGCTCGCTGGCGGCCTGGGCCGCGAAGCCGGCATCCGGGCGGATGTGTCTACCTCGCTTGCCCACCAGGTTCAGGTGGCCTATCAGCACCTGGGCATCACCGAGGACCGGGACGGCCGGCTCCGGACCGCCCGGGCCGGCGTACAGCTCGGTCAGGAACTTGGCCGCGCTCGCGATCGGGTCGGCATCGTCACCGCCCTCGCGCGGGCAGACCTCCCGGTCGCCGATGCTGTCCTGGCCATGTCGCTGGCTCAGGCGTCCAGCGTCACCGGGGCGCTGCAGCAGTTCCGGTGGGAGCGCCTGGCGCCGCTGATGGCCGCCGAGGGCGGGACCGATCAGCGCGGCCGGGCCGCGGCGGCGATCCTGCGGGAGCTTCGCGCAGCGCTGGCCGCCGACGAGTTCACGGTCCGTCTGCCGCCGGCGCTGTCCGCCGCGGAGCAGGCGGTCTTCGACTGGCTTGCCGACGGTCAGCGCCCGAAGCCGCCGCCGTCCGGCCCCGGTCCGGGCCCGGTCCCTGCGCCCGGCAGACCGCGCGGGCAGGCGGTCGTCGCCAAAGGCGCGGTGCCCGACCAGGCGATTGCCGATCTGGCCGCGTTCCTGGCCAGGCATCGTGACGACGAGGTCATCGTCGAGTGGCGGGTAACCGAGTGACCGCAGTGGCGCCCGCATCGCTGCCGGTCATCCGCGCTCTGCTCGATGAGGCGGTGCGCAAGGACTACCGCGGCGGCGTGCTTGGGGTGCGAGCCAAGCCCGAGTGGCCGGGAGCGCCGACGTTCACCTACGGCGACTCGACCGTCCGCGTCGTCGCCTGCGGGTCGGCGCTGGCGGTCCGGGAGGCACTGCTGGACCGGCGGGGTGACCAGTGGCTCGTCGTGCTTACCGACCGGACGGACGAGGACCTCGGCGCTGGCGTCGTGGCGCATTTCATCGGCTACCGGCTCCGCACGCCAGATCCCTGGGAGGCCGTCCGGCTCAAGTTCGCGGCCACCGGGATCGACCCTGCCCTGACAACGCCGGCCAGCCACCGTCAGGTCGCCACTGCACTGCTGGCAGCGACGCCGCCAGCAGGCTGGCCGCCGGCACCGGCCGGGATCCTGACCCGCGACCACGCGCTCGGAACTGTCGCGCGAGCGTACCTCGGGCTGTCTGACCCGGTCGTCGATCTCATCAGCGTGCTGCGATGGACGGTGGACCAGGGGCTCAGCGCACGAGTTGCGGACCTGCGCGAGCTGGCCGGTGACGTGCTCACCGACGCCGTACTTGCCTGGGCAGCCGGCCGCGCCGGCTCGGTCGCCGGACCGCTGCTGCACCTGCTGCGGGCAGGGGAGGCGCGTGACGTGGTCCCGCTCGGGCTCGTGGCCGGCTTGCTCGCCGATGCCTGCATCGCGCGCCCTGCCGGACGCGACGCGGGCCCGGACAGCGAAGCGGCCAGGATCGCCCGCGATGGCCTGATCCGGCTGGAGCCACGGCTGGGCGGCGGTGCGCAGAGTCTTGCCGCGCTGAGTTCATGGTCGGCAGAAGCTGAGGCGCTTATCGCCGAGCTGATCCGTGACCCGGCTGGCCACGTGCGCGGCGAGACGATGCTGGCCCGCGCGGACGAGGTCCTGCGATCGGTCCAGGCCGAGCCTGCAGCCGCCGGGTCCGACCTGCTTCCCGCGGGACTTGCGCGGCGGCTGGCCGGACTGGCCGGGGCGCTTCGCTCGGCGCTGGGCCAGGCCGCGGCAACGGCCCGGAGCTCCGGTGATGCGCAGTCCGGGCGGGCGGGCCTGGCAGCCGTCGAGGCCGCGTGGGGCCTGGTTGCCGCTCACCACCTGGCGGGCCGCGACCAGCGCACCCCTCGGTTCCACGGCGCGGTCCGGCTCGCGCGCTGGCTGTCGGCCACCTCGGCCCTGCCCGCTGTGGAATCCGACGGGCAGACTCTGGCTGCTCTCATCGATCGGTACAGCGACGAGGACGCCTGGGCCGATTCGGCCATCAACGACGCGGCTGAGGGAGTAAGCGATCCCGGGCAGGGCGCGGCGCTGGAGGCCGTGCTAGAGGCCGCAAGGGTCCGCCGCGCGGCCCACGACGCCGCGTTCGCGACCGCGCTGGCCGCGGTGACCAGCACCGAGGGAAGGATCCCGGCCGGATCCGGCCGGACGGCTTGGTACCTGGAGGATCTGCTGCCGGAGGTGGTGCTGCCGCTCGCCAGGAAGGCTCCGGTGCTGCTGCTGGTGCTGGACGGGATGAGCGCCGGCGTCTGCGCCGAGATCGTCAGCAGCGTGCTGGAACGCGCCGGTGACGGCTGGGCCGAGGCGCTGCTGCCAGGCCAGGCACGCCGCGGCGCCGCTCTCGCGGTCCTGCCCACGATAACCGAGGTGAGCCGCGCCTCGCTGCTGAGCGGGGAGCTGCGCACCGGGGGCCAGGATGCCGAGGACCGGGGCTTCGAGGCGCTGTGGCGCACTCACGGCCTCCCCGGTGCCGCGCTGTTTCACAAGAAGCCACTGGATTCCGCTCGGCCCGGTCACGCCATCGCTACGGACATCGCCTCGGCGATTGCAGACGTGACCGGCCAGCCGCTCATCGCCTGCGTTCTCAACACCATCGACGACGCCCTCGACCGGTCCGACCCCGGCGGCACGGAGTGGACCGCGGAGGCGGTCCGGCATCTGCTCCCGCTGCTGGACCGGGCGCGGTACGCGGGGCGAGTGGTCATCCTCACGGCGGACCACGGTCACGTGGTCGAACGGCGGCAGGGTACCCAGCGGCCCTATCCGGAGATGTCCAGCGGCCGGTCCCGGCCGGGCAGCCCGCCGGCCGGCGTCGGCGAGATCATGCTAACGGGAGAGCGGGTGCTGCTGCATGATCACAGGGCTGTGCTCGCAGTGGACGAGCAGCTCAGGTACGGTCCGCTGAAGGCCGGCTATCACGGCGGAGCGGCATCCGCGGAGGTCGTCGTGCCGGTGGTCGCGCTTGTGGCCGGGGCCGTGCCCGAAGAGTCGGATCTGCTCCTGGCACCGCCGCAGCAGCCGAGCTGGTGGACCGGGCCGGCCGGGCCAACGGCTGGCTCTTCTCTCGGCGCCGGGCCGGCTGAGCGTCACGACCTTGGCGTGCAGTTTCCGGCAGCGCCCGTCGCGGACCGCCGCTTGCGAAGCAGGCCTGGTGAGACGATGCCGACGCTGTTTGACGTGCCAAGCGCCGTTGAGCTGGCGGCTGAGGGTCCGGCAGGCCACCCTGGCCAGCCCGGCGCGGCGGGCCCGGCCATCTCGCCAGCCTCGGCCGCGGCAACACTAGCGACTGCAGTTATCGGGTCCGTCGCGTATGCGGGGCAGAAGACGATCGCCGGCCGGCTGTCTGTCACCGATTCCCAGGTCCGTCAGCTCCTCGAAACGCTGCTGGCCGCTCCCGCGCACCGGCTGAGCCCGACGCAGGCCGCCGCCGCGCTAGCGGTCGCTCCTGCGCTGCTCCGCGGCGCGATCCTGCACGCCCAGCAGGTGCTGAACGTCGAGGGCTACGCGGTGCTGCGGGTGGACTCCGACGGCGCGACCATAGTGCTGGATGAGCCGCTGCTGCGGGAGCAGTTCGGAGTGGGTGGTGACTGACCAGGCGTCTCCCCGCCGGCGCCGCGAGGTGATCGATGCGCTGCGGCGCGGGACCGTGCCGGCGACCGGGCTGGACCTGCTGGCGACCGGACTGGAACGATTCACCCCGGCCCTGGATGCTGATCTGGACGCCGTCGCCGGGGGCGGGTCGGCGTTCAAGGCGATCCGCGGCGAGTACGGCGCGGGCAAGACGTTCCTCAGCAGGTTCCTCGCCGAGCGCGCCATCCGGCGCGGTTTCGCCGCGGCCGAGGTGCAGATCTCCGAGACGCAGACGCCACTGCACCGGCTCGAGACGGTGTACCGGCGGATCACCGAGGCCCTGCGGACGGCGGCGTACCGGCCGAGTGCGTTCCGCGCCGTGCTGGATTCCTGGCTGTTCACGTTGCAATCTGATGCGGTGGCTGCCGACCCCAGCCTGGCAGCGCGCGGACAGCCGGCGATCAGCGATGCCGTGGGCAGACTGCTCGAGCAGCGGCTGGCAGTGGTGAGCCGGCAAGCACCAGCCTTCGCCCAGGGACTTCGCGCTTACAATGCCGCGACAGCGGCCAACGATGCGCCTACGGCCGACGCGCTCGCGGCCTGGCTAGGCGGCCAGCCGAACGTGGCAGCAGCCGCGCGCCGCACGGCCGGGATCCGCGGCGAACTCGATCACTTCGGCGCGATGGGGTTCCTGCAGGGGCTGCTCGCCGTCCTACGCGACGCCGGCCACCCAGGTTTGCTGCTAGTGCTGGACGAGGTCGAGACACTGCAGCGAGTCCGCGGTGACGTGCGGGACAAGGCGTTCAACGCGCTCCGACAGCTCATCGACGAAGTGGACTCGGGCCGGTATCCGGGCTTGTTCCTGGTGATCACCGGCACGGCCGCCTTCTACGACGGCCCCAGCGGCATCACCCGGCTGCCTCCGCTGGCGCAGCGGCTGGCCACCGATTTCTCGACCGACGCCAGGTTCGACAATCCCCGCGCTGTCCAGCTGCGGCTGCCAGGGTTCGACCGGGCGTCACTGGCGGCCCTCGGCTGCAAGGTCCGCGACCTGTTCACGGGGGCAGCGGCCGAGCCTGCCCGCGTCCGTGCGGTTGTCGACGATGCCTATCTAGCGAAGCTGGCTGAGGCCGTCACTGGCGCGCTCGGCGGCAAGGTCGGGGTAGCGCCCAGAATCTTCCTCAAGAAGCTGACCGCCGACGTGCTCGACCGGGTCGATCAGTTCCCGGACTTCGATCCGCGCCGGCACTACGCGCTGACCCTGGTGCCGGCCGAACTGTCGGAGGAGGAGCGCAGCGCCGCTGCCGCACCTGCGCCAGGACCGGCGCAGGCCGATGACATCGAGCTCGACCTGTCGTGATCCTGACAATGAGACGGCATGGGGCATGCCCGTGAACGGCGGCCTGGAGCGGCTGCACCCGGTCATCACCCATCACCTGGTCAACAGCCTGGGCTGGCAGAGCCTGCGCCCGCTGCAGGAAGATGCCGTGGCTCCGGTGCTCGACGGCTGCGACGCGCTGCTGCTGGCGCCGACGGCGGGCGGCAAGACCGAAGCGGCCATATTCCCGCTGCTGACGGCCATGGAGTCGGAGCGCTGGACCGGCCTGTCAGTGATCTACGTATGCCCGCTCAAGGCACTGCTCAACAACCTGCTGCCGAGGCTGGAGCAGTACGCCGGCTGGCTCGGCCGCAGGGTTGCGATCTGGCACGGCGATATCACCGCCGCCGCTCGGCAGCGGATTCTCCGTGACCCGCCCGACCTGCTGCTGACCACGCCCGAATCGCTTGAAGCCATGCTGATCAGCATCAGGGTCGAGCAGAGCCTGCTCTTCGCGGGTGTGCGTGCAGTCGTGGTGGACGAGGTCCACGCGTTCGGCTCCGATGACCGCGGCTGGCACCTGCTCGCCGTGCTCGAACGGCTATCCCGCCTCACGGGCCGGCCGATCCAGCGAGTCGGCCTGTCCGCGACGATCGGTAATCCGGACGAGCTGCTTGGCTGGCTGCAGGGATCGGGGTGCGGCACGCGGCCGGCTGTCGTCGTCGCGCCAGACCTGACGCAGTCGTCCCGGCCGGAAGTTGCGGGCGCATCGGACTTGCCGCCAGCCGGGCTGGCGGCCGGCCGGCCTCCCGGCGACGTCGAGATCGACTACGTCGGCTCCGTCAGCAATGCCGCCAGGATCATCGCGGCGCTGCACCGGGGTGAGAAGCGATTGGTGTTCTGCGACTCGCGGCAGCTCGTCGAGGAACTCGGCACCGCCCTGCGGGAGATCGGCGTCACGACCTACCTATCGCACGCATCACTTGCGGCCGACGAGCGCCGGCAGGCTGAGCGGGCGTTCGCGGAGGCCAGAGACTGCGTGATCGTCGCCACGTCCACCCTCGAGCTCGGTATCGACGTTGGTGACCTGGACCGCGTGATCCAGGTCAACTGCCCGCCCGGTGTTGCCTCGTTCCTGCAAAGAATCGGACGCACCGGCCGCCGGCCGGGAAGCGCCAGGAACTGCCTGTTCCTGGCGCTGGACCAGCGTTCCCTGCTGTGGACCGCCGGCCTGGTGCACCTGTGGGGCCAGGGGTACGTCGAGCCGGTCGCCGCCCCGCCCGAGCCGCGGCACATCGTCGCCCAGCAGGTGCTCGCCCTGTGCTTGCAGGAGCACCGGATCGGCAGCGGACTGTGGCCATCTGCGTGGAACGGGCTGGCGCCGTTTGACCGGACCGCTGAGCCGATCCTGCGGCATCTGGTTGCCAGCGGCTTCATCGACCAGGATGGCGACCTGCTGTTCATCGGCCCGGCCGCGGAGATGCGATTCGGACACCGCCACTTCATGGGCATGACATCCGTATTCACCGCACCGCCCCAGTTCACCGTGCTGTCCGGGCGGCAGGAGATCGGGCGCACCGACCCGATGCTGCTGACCGAGAAGATCGACGGCCCGCGGCTGCTGCTACTTGGCGGCCGGAGCTGGCGGGTGACCTGGGTGGACTGGAAGCGGCGGCGCTGCTTCGTGGAGCCCGCGGACAGCGGCGGAAAAGCACGCTGGCTAACTCCCGGCGTCAGTGGGGCGAGCTTCGCGCTGTCCCGTGCAGTTCGCGACGTGCTGCTCGGCGCTGACCCGCCGGTCCTGCTGACCAAGCGCGCGGAGCGGGTGCTTGCGGAAATCCGCGGCGACAAGCTGGCAGCAGCTCATCCCGGCGGAACGGTCATCGTCCGGGCCGGGGACGATGTTCGGTGGTGGACGTGGGCTGGCTACCGGGCCAACGCCACGCTCGCCGCCACGCTGTCCGGCCTGGTGGACGTGTCGCAGCGGTTCGACGACGCCAGCATCCGGCTGCGCGCCGACCTGACGCGCGAGACGTGGGAGGCGGCGACCGCCGATGCTACCGAGCGGCTGTGCCTGCCCGACGTCGACGAGCGAGCGCTGGCGGGGCTCAAGTTCAGTGAGGCGCTGCCAGCGAACCTCGCGTACGCCACCCTGGCCGCCCGGCTTGCCGACCTGAACTCAGCAGCCACGGTACTGCGTGAGCCTGCCCGGTTCATGGTCCCTGACCCGCAGTCGCCGTGAGGCACCGCGCGCTGAGATCGTCTCGTTCAACGACGACGTGCCATCCGTGACCGGCGAACAGGTTACCCAGGGCGCCATCGATGGCGATCAGGAGCGGAAGCGGCACCGCGGGACCCGCTAGGCTGACGATCTAGAGCCCCTCGCGGTGTCAGCGCCGCGGGATCTGAGCGATGGGCACGCGGAGGATGTGATGGAGCGACCGGTTCCCTTCATCCGTCGCGTTCGCCTGGAGAACTACCGGAGCGTCGAGTCGTGCGACGTCCGGCTATCACCGCTAACTGTCCTGGTCGGCCCGAACGGCAGCGGCAAGAGCAACTTCCTCGATGCGCTCGCTTTCGTTGCACGTGCCCTCGATACAAACCTGAGCACTGCCCTTGAGGAACGAGGGGGGCTGCCCGAGCTCTTGCGAAGAGTGCCGCATGCGACTGACTCGCTTGGCATCAAGGTCGAATTCGTGACGCATTGGGGATCCTTGCCGGTTACCGGCAGTTACGGAGTGGAGATCGGTCGCCGTCAGGGGACCTCATTCGGAGTTGTCCGCGAGGATTGCGAGCTGCAGTGGGACGGGCGGCAAGGAAGCTGGCAGAGGCATGGCAACAGCATCCGGGCAGGGTCCGGTCCGCCCGTTGCCGTTGCCGAGCCTGATCGGCTGTACCTGCCGGTAGCGGGATCTCAACTACCGGTCGGCGGGTTGCCGGGCGGCCCTGGGGCTCACGTCTCCGCGCCGTTCTCGGAAGTGTCCCGCGGGCTTGCGGGCATGCGCTTCTACAGCCTTGGGCTTGACGAACTTCGCCAACCGAGGCCGAGATCCGCTGGCGCCCTCCTTGGCCAGCGCGGGCAGTATCTGGCCGACATCGTAGGGACGTTGGCGCGAGAACACCCCGGATACAAGGAGCGGCTGGACGCCTATCTCGCTGCCGTCCTTGGTGCCGCGGAACCTGGTGGTGCCTGGATCGACCAGTCATTCTCCGGGCCCTTGGACGAACGCGGCTACACCTCGGTCCTATTGCGTACCCGCACTGGGGCAAAAGGCCGGGATGTGGTGTTCGGGCCCACGAGCATGTCCGACGGAACGATCCGGGCCGCTGGGGTTCTCGCTGCCCTGTTCCAGCCCGCCACCCTCGACGGCCGGGTTCCGCTGGTAGGGATCGAGGAGCCGGAAACAGCACTTCATCCTGCTGCGGCCGGCGTGCTGTTCGACGCGCTGACCGAGGCCAGCCAGCACGTCCAGGTCGTAGCAACCAGCCAGAGCGCCGACCTGCTAGACCGAGAAGACCTGGACCTGGCTAGCGTCCGGCCGGTAACCATGGAGCAGGGCGTGACAGTCATCGGAAACGTCGACTCGGCGAGCAGGCAGATCGTCGAGAAACGACTGCACACCCTTGGCGAGCTGATGCGCGGCAACCAGGTCGCGCCAGACTCTGCGCCGACTGGCCAGTTAACCGGCTTTCGAGCGCCAGCATGACGCGCCGCATTGTCACGATCGCGTCAATCGTTGAAGGCCATGGCGAGGTTTCCGCGCTCCCTAAGCTGCTGCACAGAGTGGCTGCGGAGTTCCCGATGGTGGACTTGCTCACGCCCAAGCCGCCATGGCGTTGCCCGCGAGGATCGCTCATCGCCCCCAACGGCATCGAGCGCGAGGTGGAGTCGAACTCCTGGGTGGGCCTGTCGGGCGGCATCCTGGTGCTTCTCGATGCCGACGACGATTGTCCGGCGGAACTGGCGCCTGCGCTTCTGAAGCGGGCCCGCGCTGCCCGGCCCGACCGGCGCGTGTCAATCGTCCTCGCCAAACGAGAGTTTGAGGCCTGGTTCCTGGCATCGGTGCCTTCTCTTGCCGGTCGTATCGGTTTCTCCGCTGACATGAAGCCTCCTGATGACCCGAGGGCGTGCGGGATGCCAAAGGGTGGCTGAGCAGGAATCGGCCAGGAGGTCATCCCTACAAGGCAACGGTCGACCAGGCGGCGCTCGCATCGGTATTCGACATGAGCCAGGCACGCGAGCATTCGTCGTCATTCGACAAGTTCTGCCGCGAACTTGAGCGGCTGCTCAACCCGCCCGTGCCTTGAAACCGACGCCGGGGAAACTTAACCCTTGTGGATACCTATGCCCGTGTCACCGCGCGCCACCCCGCAGCAGCGAGTCCAGCCCGATGACCCGCGCCAGCCGCTGCCCGGCGACCTGCGGCGGGCCATCGCAGCATCCAATGCCACCCGCCTGCACAGTGAAGCAGGAAAACCAGCAGGTCACCGCTCGTCAGGCCGCAATCAGCGGGGGCTGGCTATGTGGCCACTATCGCGTTCACCGTCGAACTGAGCCGGGCGGTGGGAGTTGCCAGCGCGCGGCTGCGCTTCGGATTCATCACTCTTGGATCTATTCATCTGGAGCTTCTTGAGTACAAGAACGACAGGCCAGCCACCCGTCGGCTGGCCAACTGCGATGTCAGTGCTCCGCACATCTGCTTCGAGGTGGACGACCTGCGCGCAGCGATGGCGCTGTCGGCCGATGGCGTGACCTTCCACTCGGAGCCCCTCGACATGCACGAAGGACCGCTGGCCGGTTGCCGAGTCCCGGCTGGAGCCCGTCACGGTCATGGCGGCGCTCGCAGCTACCACCAGCACGATGACGATCGGCATAGCCGTGCTGTTCGCCGCCCTGCGAGAGCCAGTCACGCTGGCCAAGCAACTGGCCTGCATCGAGCAACTCGCGCCGGGACGGCTCATGCATGGCATAGGCGACGGTTGGCTCGGCGAAGAGCTGGCTCTCTTGGGCGTGGACTTCGCTGACCGTCGGCGGCAAGTGCCCTGTCGAAGATGGAACTGGCATGGTCCGGTGTGTACACAGCTGACCACCTGGCTGGCGAGCCGCAGTTCATTGTCGAACCACGACCGTCGCGACCCGTCCCTATCTTGATCGGCGGAAGTTCTCCGAGCGTCTTTGACCGGATCGCAGAGGGACGATACGGCTGGCTCCCGCTCCCGGCAACTCCTCACGCGTCCGAAATGTTCGGCAGGCTTGAGAGCGATCGCGGAGCGAACAGGACAGGCCAACGGCGCGCAAGCGGCACCAGCGACCGTCGTCAGCGCAGCTCGCGCTGACGACGGTCGCCGCTGCTCCCGCGAGCTCGCCGGGCTGGGAGTCAGCGAAGTGCTGATAGATGGAGAGTTTGACCGCCCAGATGGGCCGGAACACGCCATCGCAATCCTTCGCGATACTCTCATGGGGCCCGACAGCGGCGAAGGCGGCGAAATTTCGTCATGGAGAACAGTTGATGAGCGCGCTGAGCGACGAGGTACGAGCGCTGGCATCGGAGCCGAACTTCGCCAGCCTGACCACTCTTCTCCCCGACGGCTCACCCGTCGCGAGCCTGATGTGGATCGACGCCGATGACGACGCGCTCCTCATCAACACCGAACGCCACCGCCTCAAGTACCGCAATACCTGCCGTGATCCGCGCGTGCACATCCTGATCGTTGACCGCGCGGACCCTGGCCACTATGCGGCCGTTCGCGGCCTCGTCACCGACCACATTTTCGGCCAGGTCGCACGAGACCATATAGACCGCCTGGCCGAAAAATATACGGGCGAGAAATTCGACCTGCGAAGAGTCGTGTCGGAACGAGTGCTTCTCAAGATCAGGCCAGTGCAGCAGCGGGTCCGCCACAGTTCCGTCATCGTGGAATGAGGGCAACCCGCGAACTGGTGGAATGAGGGCAACCCGCGAACGGCACTTACCGTCAGGTGACGGCGAGTCAGCCGGATTCGGTGATCGCCCGGATGGCAGCCAGGAGCTTATCGTTCTCGTCCGGGTTACCGACCGTCACTCGCATGCCGCCCGGCATCTGGAGGCTGGCGCCGCCGCGCACCCAGTATCCGGCTGCCATCAGCTTCGACGGCAGCTCGTCATCGGCATGCGGGCAGAAGATGAAGTTGGCCTGCGTGGGCAACGGGTCGAAGCCAAGGCTGGCGAGCGCCTGCCAGAGCCGCCCGCGCTCCGCCTTGATGCGCTCGGCGCGTTCGGCGAACACCTCGGTGAGCCCGAGTGCGGCCTCAGCCGCCACGATGCCGACGATGTTCGTACCGCCGAGCCGGAGCCTGCCATGGAGTTCCCCGGCGATCTGCCTGGCGGCGACACCGTAGCCGACCCGCAAGCCCGCAAGCCCGTAGAACTTCGAGAACGTCCGGGCGACCAGGACGGGCCGGCCGCACTCCAGGTAGTCGAGTGCACCACGCCCCCCGTCTGCGTACTCGTCGGTGAACTCCCAGTAGGCCTCGTCGATCAGCAGCAGCGCGCCGGCGGGCAAGACGTCGATCAGCGGCCGCAAATTCCTGGTAGGCGCCATCCCGCCGGTCGGGTTGTTCGGATTGCAGACGATGACGAGGCTTGTCCGATCGGTACACGCATCCGCCATCCGCTCGATGTCGCAGCTCCCGTCGGACCGCAGCGGCACCGGCCGCCCCTGCGCCCTGACGGCCGTCACAGTGCCGCGATAGGCCGGGTAGGACGTGTCGGGGTAGACCACTTCGCGGTCGGGCCCGCCCAGGCCCTTGATCACCGCCTCAAGCAGCGCGCTGGTGCCCGGCGCGATCATCACCTGCTCCGGCGAGCAACACAGGCGCGCGCTCAGCGCCTCGACCAGCGATCCTTCCATCCCGAACGGGTAGCGGTTCATCCGGTCGGCTGCGGCCGCGATCGCGTCCAGCAGTTCCTGTGGCGGCGGATAGGGGCTCTCATTCCCGCCGAACCTGAGCACGTCCGCGCCGAAGCTCCAGCCACGCCAGGTAAACGGCGTCCTTGGATCGGCCCAGCGCAGCCCGGTACGGTCCGGCTGCTCGCCCGCGAGCCCGTCCGGCAGTGAGCCGCTCATCCGGGCTTCTCCTCTCTGGAACCTGTCCGCGCCTGTCGTTGCGCGAGCTAGAGATACGCCCGCAACTTCAGCGGCCAGCGACAGTCTAAGAGGCATGAGAACTGCCTTGTCCGGCATTGCAGTGGTAGCGGCCATCGCGGCGGCTCCGCTGGCGGCAGGCTGCGGTACGTCAGCCCCGGCCGCGCAGCCCGCCATCTCGGCACCCGCCACCTCGGCATCCGCTACCCACCCGTACTGCCGGGGCGGGCAGCTTCGGGTCGGCCTCGGGCCGCTGGTCTCGGAGGCGACTCAGCAAAATACCGTCATCCTCGACTTCCGCAACGCTTCGGCAGTCACCTGCGACCTGCGCGGCTATCCGGGCATTGCGCTGTCCGATCGCGTCGGAGCCGTGCTGCCCTTCGGCTACCACGACGGCGGCGACCAGATGCTGACCAGCCGCGCCCCGACGCTGGTCGTGCTGGCGCCTGGCGCGGTGGCGTACGCGGCAGTCAACAAGAACAGCTGCGTGATGTACGCGCCGCGGTCCGCCGTCGGCGGCGAGGTGACGCCGCCGGGCGGCAGCCAGCCGCTTGCCTTCGAGTTGCCTCACTACCGGATCCTGGGTTACTGCCGTGCGGGTGATCCCGGCCATGTCGTCGACGTCACGCCGGTCGAGCCGACCATGAGGGACGTCCTGGCCGCGTTCTGAGCGCCAGGCCCTGACGGCCGGTATATTCCGCGCGGCCGCGCCGCTGACAAGCCAGGCGGCGCGGACCACAGGCCGCGCGGACCACAGGCCCGTGGGCACGGAATGCGCGGAAACGAGCCTTGCAGCATGCACATTGCCCACGTAGCGTGGCAAGTGTCCTGCTATGACGAGGGTCTGCGCCACGCCCGGGACCTCTGCTGTCGGTGCGCCGGCAGTGGCTGAAGGGATGCCGTGATGCTAGGTGCCAGCGGGCCGGGTTCGGCCGGCGAGCATGTGCTGCAGGAGCAGTGCGGGACGGCCGAGCGTGCCGCGCGATTCTACGAAACCCAGCTCTGCGATCACCTGACCCCGCCCATGTGCGAGTTCATCGGGCGCATGGAGATGGCATTCATCGCAACCGCCGATGGCGCCGGGGAATGCGACTGCAGTTTCCGCGCCGGGCCGCCCGGCTTCTTCCACGTCATCGACGACCGGACGCTCGTCTATCCGGAGTACCGGGGCAACGGCGTGATGGCCAGCCTCGGCAACATGCTGGCCAACCCGCAGATCGGCCTGATGTTCATCGACTTCGAACGCGACCTGATCGGCCTGCATGTCAACGGCGACGCCCGGGTGCTCACCCCGGCCGACATGCGGGTGATCGAGCCCGACCTGCCCGAGCCAAGCCACCCGGGGCGCCGGCCCGAGCACTGGGTTGCGGTCTTCGTCACCGAGGCCTACATCCACTGCTCCAAGCACATACCCAAGCTGGTCCCCCAGTCCCGGGTCCGGCACTGGGGCACCGACAACCCGCGGCTCAAGGGCGGGGACCACTTCGGCGTCGCAGCCGTCAAGGCCCGGCAGGAGCCCGCCGCCAGCGCCGGCTGAACGCCGGCCGGACGCCGGACGCCGGCCGAAACCCGGGCCGGATGCCGGCCGAAACCCGGGCCGGATGCCGTGCGGTCAGCCGCGAGCGCGCCCGGCCAGGAACTTCACGGCGCCGGCTTTGGTCGCGAGCTGCGGATAATCGTCCTCGTCTATCCGCTTGCCGGTGCGCTCACTGAGGATCTCGACGAAGCGGAGGAAGTCGAGCGAGTCGAGTTCGAGGGTGTCGCGCAAGTCCGCGTCCGGGGGGAGCGAGTCCGTGTCGGCGCCCGGCGTCACCTCACCGAGCGCTTCCTTGATGGCGGCTTCAGCCGCGGCTGATGTCATAGCGCCTCCGGTCGCTGGAGCAGGCCGGCCAGGGCGCTGAGGAAGCGTGAGCCGGCGTACCCGTCGGTGGCGCGGTGATCGGCGGCGAGTGTCGTCGTTACCGCCGGCCGGGCGCCGACGAGACCGCCGGCCGCGACGGCGCGCTCGACGATCCGGCCGAATCCGACGAGCGCGACCTGCGGCGGGTAGATGACCCCGTAGACCGACTCGACGCCCTGATCACCGAGGTTGGTCACGGTGATCGTGCCGTCGGTCAGCTCACAGGCGCGCAGCCGCCCGCTGCGCGCCCTGGTCACCAGGTCTCGCAGCCGCGCCATCAGCTCGCCAAGCGGCAGGTCGGCCGCGTCGTGGATGGCGGGCGTCAGCACGCCCCCGCCGCGAAGCGAGACCGCCACGCCCAGGTGCACGGCCTCGGCCGGCCGGAACGCGTCGTCAACCCAGTAGCCGTTCAGCCGCGGAACCCGGCGCGCGGCCAGCGCGACGGCCTTGAGCAGCAGCGCGGACGGGACAAGCCGCTGGCTCACGTCCACCTCGCGGTTGCGGTCGCGGAGCCAGCTCATGGCGTGCGTCATGTCGGCGGTGTTGCTCACGTAGTAATGCGGGATCTCGCGCTTGGACCTGGCCATCAGCCGGGCAATCGCCTGGCGCATGGACTGGTTCCGCTCGGCGGCCGACCGTGCGGTCGCGGTGGCTGCGGCAGCCGGCCGCCCGCGTTCGCCCCCCGGCGCGGCGAGCCGCACGTCTGCTGCCCTGATCGCCCCGGCCGGCCCGGTCCCGGCGACTGCCGCCAGGTCGACGCCGAGTTCGGCCGCCAGGCGACGGGCCAGCGGCGTGGCACGCCGGCGTCCGGCCCGTGGTGCGGGCTTTCGCCGGGAACGGGCAGGTTCCGGGCCAGCGGCTGGCTGCCGCGCCGCAGGCGGGGCCGGCCCGGCCGCGGCATGCTCCAGGTCCTCCCTGGTAACCGTGCCGTCGGGACCGGTGCCGTGCAGTGCGGCAAGGTCGATCCCGAGCTCACGCGCGCGGTGGCGGATCACCGGGGACGCCGGGCGCGGTGCGGGGACTTGCTGAGCTGGCCGCTCGGCTCTGCGGTCCCGGCGGGTGCGTTGCGTTCCGGCGGCTGGGACGGCGGGTTGCGCCCGTTCCCCTCCCGGTTCGGTAAGGACCGCGAGCGGGGTGCCGACCGGCACGGTCTCGCCGACGCCAACCACCAGCCGCTCTACCCTGCCCGTCGAGAACGACTCCACCTCGATCGCGGACTTCGCCGTGTCGACGACCGCGATCACGTCGCCCTTGCGGACCTCGTCGCCGGGCTTGACCAGCCACTCCAGGATGGTGCCCTCGTCCATGTCCGCGCCGAGCACCGGCATCCGGAACTCGGTCACGTAAGCCCACCGCCCACCGCCCGCCGCGCGGCCGCCACGATCGCCTCGGCCCGTGGCAGCGCCGCCTCTTCCAGGTGCCGCGGATACGGCATCGGCACTTCGGCCCCGCACACCCGCTCGGCCGGCGCGTCCAGGTCCCAGAACGCCTGCTCCATGAGCCGGGCGCAGACCTCGGCGGCCAGGCTGCCGGTGCGCCAGCCCTCGTCCACGACGACGGCCCGATGCGTCCTCGCCACCGAGCCGGAGATGGTTTCATCATCGAGAGGCCGCAGCGACCGCAGGTCGACGACCTCGGCGTCGATGCCGTCCCCGGCCAGCGCGTCGGCGGCGGCGCAGGTCGTGCCGAGGGTGCCGCCGTAGGTGATGAGGCTGACGTCGGTGCCTGCCCGCCGCACCGCCGCTGACCGGATATCGACGGCTCCGGCATCCGCGGGCAGTGTGCCCGGCATGTTGTAGAGCGAGCCGTGCTCGAAGATCAGCACCGGGTCCGGGTCCTGCAGCGCGGTCCACAGCATGCCGCGCGCGTCGGCTAGGGTGGCCGGCGCGAGCACCCTGATCCCGGGGATGTGGGCGTACCAGCCTTCCAGGCTGTGTGAGTGCTGCGCGGCGACCTGGCGCCCGGCACCGGTGGTCATCCGGATCACCAGCGGCACGTTGCACTGACCGCCGGACATGTGCAGGAGCGTGGCCGCGTTGTTCATGATCTGGTCGAGCGCGAGCAGGCTGAAGTTGACGGTCATGATCTCGACGATGGGCCGCATCCCGGCCAGCGCGGCGCCGATGCCCGCTCCGACGAATGCCGATTCCGACAGCGGGGTATCGCGGATGCGCTCGGGCCCGAACTCCGCCAGCAGGCCGAGACTGACCGCGAAGCAGCCGCCGTACCGGCCGACGTCCTCCCCCATGAGGAAGACCCGGTCGTCGCGCTGGAGGGCCTCGCGGATCGCGTCCCGCATGGCCTCGCGGTAGGTCGTCTTCACCATCTCGGTGCTGGTCACTTCGGTGCCGGTCACTTCGGTGCCGGTCATTTCGGCTCCGGGTGGTAGACGAACCTGGTGAGGTCCGCTACCGGCTCGACCGGCGCCGCGCGTGCCGCCGCGATCGCCGCATCGATCTCGGCTGTCAGCTCGTCGCTCATCGCCTGGAACTCGGCGTCGGTGCACTCGCCGCTGTCGCGCAGCCGGCCGGCCAGCAGGGCGACCGGATCGCGCTTCTTCCACTCCTGCACTTCGCTCTTGTCCCGGTACAGCTCCGGGTCGTACATCGAGTGCGCGCGGAACCGGTAGGTGCGCAGTTCGAGGAAGTGCGGGCCGCCGCCGGCCCGGACGGCCCCGACGGCACTGCGGGCGGCGTGCTCGACGGCGAGCACGTCCATCCCGTCCACCGGCCAGGCAGGCATGCCGTAACTGCCTGCCCGCAGCGCCAGGTCGGTCTGGGCCTGCGCGCGCACCAGGGCCGTGCCCATGGCATACAGGTTGTTCTCGCAGCAGAACAGCACCGGCAGGTCCCAGAGCGCGGCCAGGTTCATGCATTCATGGAACTCACCCTCGGCGACCGCTCCGTCACCGAAGAAGCACGCCGTCACCCGGCTGTCGCCGCGGAGCTTGTCGGCCAGCGCGATGCCGACCGCGAGCGGCAGCCCGCCGCCGACGATGGCATTGCCGCCATAGAACCGCCGTGACACGTCGAACAAGTGCATCGATCCGCCGCGGCCGCGGCTGCAGCCGGTGGTCTTGCCGTACATTTCCGCCATCACCGAGTCCAGCGGCAGCCCGCGGGCCAGCGCATGGCCATGGTCGCGGTAGGTGGACACGATGCTGTCGTCGGCGGTGAGCGCGGCGCTGACGCCGACGGCCACGGCTTCCTCGCCGATGTACAGGTGGACGAAACCGCGGATCTCGCCCGCGCTGTAGAGCTCCGCGCAGGTGTCTTCGAACCGCCGGATCGCCAGCATCTGCCTGAGCAGGTCACGCTGGTGCGCTGCCCGCGGCTGGAGCGCTTTGGCGGCGGCCGTGCTCACCGGGCCTCCCGCATGGTCGACAGGTCCGCAGTAGGCAGGCCGAGTTCCCTTGCCTTGAGCACGCGGCGCATGACCTTGCCGCTCTGGGTGTGCGGCAGGTGCTGATCGAACTCGATCTCCTTCGGCGCTACCGCGCCTAGCCGGCGGCGGCCGAACGCAATGAGTTCCAGGCGCAGTTCCCCGCTCGCCTCGTACCCTGGTGTCACCGACACGAACGCCTTCACCAGCTCCCCGGCGACCGGATCGGGCGTGCCGATTACCCCGGCCTCGGCGACGGCAGGGTGCTCAAGCAGGACGCTCTCGACTTCGAACGGGCCGACAAGGTGACCGGCCGACTTGATGACGTCGTCGGCTCGGGCAACGAACCAGTAGTAGCCGTCGCAGTCGCGGCGGGCGACGTCCCCGGTGAGATACCAGCCGCCGCCGAACGCCTCCGCGTACCGCTCGTCGTCGTGCAGGTACCCGCGGAACATCGACGGCCAGCCCGGCCGGAGAGCGAGCTCGCCCTCGGCGCCGGGCTCGGTGATCTCGGTGACCTTTCCGTCGGTCACCCGCGCCCGGCCGTCCGCGCCGCGCGCGAGCAAGCCCGCGGTCACTCCGGGCAGCGGCCGGCCCATCGAGCCTGGCCGGATCTCCATCGACGCGAAATTGCTGATCATGATCGCGCCTGTTTCGGTTTGCCACCAGTTGTCATGGATCGGCAGGCCGAGCGCCCGCTCGCCCCAGACCACTGCCTCGGGGTTCAGCGGCTCGCCCACGCTCGCGATGAACCGCAGCGCCGACAGATCGCAGGAGGCCGGCAGCTCCGGCCCGTAGCGCATCAGCATCCGGATGGCCGTCGGCGCGGTGTACCACACCGTGACCCGGTGCTCGGCCAGCATCCGGTACCAGCGCCTGGCCTCGAAGTCGGCCGCGTCGGTCATCAGCGTCAGGCCGTGCGCTAGCGGCGCGATGATCCCGTAGGACGTGCCGGTGACCCAGCCGGGATCGGCCGTGCACCAGAACACGTCATCCGGCCGCAGGTCGAGGGCGGCGGCAGCGGTCGCATGGTGCGCAACGACGGCCTCGTGCACGTGTACCGCGCCTTTCGGCCTGCCCGTCGTGCCGCTGGTGAAGTGCAGCAGGGCCATGTCCTGCGGGTCGGTCGGCGGGATCTCGAAGTCCTCGCCGCACCCGGCCATGGCCTCGGCCAGGCCGGTGGTCTTCGCGTCCGGCGGCCCGCCGGTCACCAGGACGTGCTCGAGGCCCGGCAGCGAGTCCCGGATCGGCGCGATCTTGCGCTCATAGAGCTGCGGGCTGGTCACCAGGACCTTGCCGTCACCGAGGCTGAGCCGCTCGCGGATGGGTTCCGGGCCGAACGCCGGGAACAGCGGCGAGAAGACGCTGGCGTTCTTCAGCGTGCCGAGGGCCGCGACATAGAGCTCGGGCACCCGGCCGAGCAGCGAGAACACCCGGTCCCCCTTGCCGGTCCGCAGCGCCCGCAGCAGATTGGCGAAACGGCTGGTCTGGCTCCGCAGGCTGGCGTAGCTGAACTCGGTCACGGCGCCGTCCCTGGCGACGCACCGCAGCGCCGGCCGGGATGCGCGCGGGCCGGCCGCGTGCCGGTCGACTGCCTCATGGCAGATGTTGAGCCCGCGGCCGCCGGGCAGCCCGTCCAGCTCAGCCCGCGCCTTGCCCCAGGAGAAGTCCCGCACCGCCTGGTCGTAATCTGCGAGGTTGCACGGAATGCCAGGCTGCCGCTGCTTGCGGATCGGTTCGAAGGCCATCACCCGTCCTCCGGCAGGCTAGGTGCCCTTCCTTGCGTGTCTAATGCCCGCTGCCGCAGGCTCGCTAGTGACGAACGTCCCGCCATCCCCGGCCGGGGCGTCGCCTGCCAGGGGCCGAGGGGTGCCTGGAAGTGAGGGCCTGCCTGGTGCGGGCATGCTGCTGGCATGTCGCTGGGCATCGTGACAGGCACCGCCAATCCGGTTCTCGCCGGTGAAGTAGCGTCCCGGCTGGGGTCACGCCTGGTCGAGATGCAGCTGGAGCGCTTCCCCGACGGGGAGATCCGGCCGCGTCTTGGCCCGGTCCGGGGCGCGGACATCTACGTGATCCAGCCGACCGGCCCTCCGGTCAACGACAACCTGGTCGAGTTGCTGCTGCTGCTCGACGCCTGCCGCCGGGCCGGCGCTGACCGGGTCACGGCCGTGGTCCCCTACTTCGGTTACGCGCGCCAGGACCGGCGCGCCGGGGATCGCCAGCCGATCGGCGCCAGGGTTGCCGCCGAGGCAATCGCCGCGGCCGGCGCCAGCCGGCTCGTGGTCATCGACCCGCACACCTCGTCGCTCGAAGCGATGTTCAAAGTGCCGGTCGAGATGCTCACCGCGGTGCCCGTGCTGGCCGCTGCCGTCCGGCGGCTGATTCCCCGCGGCGCTGTGGTGGTTGCTCCGGACCTGGGTGCGATGCGGCTTGCACGGCACTTTGCCTCGCTGGTCGAGGCGCGGCTGGCGGCAGTGAGCAAATACCGGCTGGACGCGGTCACGGTGTCGGCCAAGGACATCGTCGGAGACGTGCGGAACCGGCCGGTCGTGATCGTCGATGACATGATCAGCACCGGGGCCACCATCGAAGCCGCCGTGTCCGCGCTCCGGGCGCACGGGGCGACCGGTGAGCCGACCGTCGTCGCGACGCACGGATTGTTCGCCGGAAGCGCGCTGGCCAGGCTCGGGGAGTGCGCGATAGGCCGCATGCTGGTCACCGACACCATCGCGCCGCGGCACCCGGCGCCCGCCGCCGCGCCAGCGCTGCCGATCCAGGCGGAATCCGTTGCGCACCTGCTAGCCGAGGCGATCGACCGTCTGCACCGCAGCGAACCGCTGGAGGAACTGCTCTTGCGCGGCTAACCGATCGCGCCGGCCGCGGCTGCCGCCCGCGCGGATCCTGCGGAAGTCCCGGCAGCCAGGGCAGTTCGGCCCTGCGCCGCGAGCGGCCGGCCGGCCACGGTGGAAGAGGAAGCCGCCCTGGCTCATTGCCTGGAGGCAACGCATGCGGCAAAACGTACGGTTCGGCAGATTCGCCGGGATCCCCGTGGGGGCTAGCTGGTCGGCCATCGTGACTCTGGCGATCATCGCCGACCTGGTCGCTGCCAGCGCCCTCCCGGCGGCGGTCCCCCGCCAGCCAGCGGTGCTGTACTGGGGGGCTGGCGTTGCCACCGCCGCTGCCTTTCTTGCCTCGCTGCTCGCCCACGAGCTGGCGCACGCGCTGGTCGCCCGCAGGCACGGCATCAAGATTCGCTCCGTCACGCTGTGGATGCTCGGAGGCGTCACGCAACTGGACGGCGATCCCAGCACACCGCGGGCGGACCTGCAGATCGCTCTGGCCGGGCCCGCTACGAGCCTGCTCGCCGGGGCGGCCTTCGTCGGCGCGGCGGCTGCCATCAGCGCCGCTGGCGGGCCGCGGGTCGCGGTGGCCGCCGCGATGTGGCTGGCCCTCATGAACGGCGTCCTGGCCGCGTTCAACCTGCTGCCAGGGGCGCCGCTAGACGGCGGCCGGGTGCTCCGAGCGATGCTCTGGCATCACTGGGCTGACCGGCACCGGGCCGAGCGCGGCGCGACGAGCGCGGGGCGGGCGATCGGCTCGGTGCTGGCTCTCCTGGGCGTGGCCGAGGTCCTGCTGACCACTGACCTCATCGGCGGACTGTGGCTGGTACTCCTCGGCTGGTTCATGGCCAGCGCCGCCGCAGCCGAGCAGGGAGCCGCTGCTGCCCGCGCCTTGCTGGCCGGCGTCCGCGTCGCGGACGTGATGACGCCCGACCCTGACCTGGCCCCGTCCTGGCTGACCGTCGCCGACTTCATCCGCCAGTTCGGCGGCCGGTCCGGGCAGCCGGCATTTCCGGTCATCGGGCCCGGCGGCGGGCTGGCCGGCGTCGTTACCGTCGCCCGGCTCGGCCGGGTCGCGCATCCGGGCAGGGATCAGGTGCGGCTCGGCCAGCTGGCAGTGCCAGTGCCGGAGGAGTACCTCGCGAGCCCGGACGACCCCGCCGCGCGGCTGCTCGGCCGTGACCCGCTCGGCGGTGAGGTCGTGGCGGTCGTCGAGGACGGCGGGCAGATCACCGGCCTGGTCACCGCCAGCAACATCCAGCAGGCGCTGCGCTGGCGGAAGCTGGCCGGCGCGACCGTGTCACCGGCCGCCGGGCCTGCACCACGCTGGTAGCTCGCCGCGCGCGCGGCTGCTAACCGCCCTCCTGCCTGGCTGCCTTGACCAGCAGCAGCAGGTCGTGCGCTTGCCGGGCTGCGCGCTCCTCATCAGCCTCGGACCGCTCGGCGGCCGTCGGCACGTCCTCGAACCCGCGCGCCAGCACCTCGACGGCCTCGATCAGGGCACCTACCTGGTCTTCCAGGCGGCCGACTCGCTGGGCCAGGGCTGTGGACGCCGCGCCGCCAGGCGGCTCTGCTTGTCTGCTCATGGTCAATAGCCTCACCCATGCCGGGCCATGCAAGCAGGGCCGGAGGTCCTGGCTCCTCCTCGCCTGGGCGCTGGGGGCGGTGCGGGGCGAAGATCCCGGCCATGGCGGGACCGAAGTCCTCTTGGCCGGCGCGGAACCGGGGAAAGGGAACTAGCGGAAGAGAACATCCCGGCTAGCTGAAGGGACCTGTTATGGCTCTGCCCGTTCGCCGCCACACCGTGCCGGCCCGCTTCCCTGAGCTGTTCGACTGGCTGGAATCGCCGTGGCCGGCGGTACTGCCGTTCGGGTCGGCTCAGACCTTCCGGGTCGAGGACTATACCGAGGACGGCAAGTACATGATCCGCGCCGAACTGCCCGGTGTCGATCCGGACAAGGACGTCGAAGTCACGGTGGAATCCGGCATGCTCACCATCCATGCGGAGCGCCGTGAGGAGACCGAGCAGGAACGACACTCGGAGTTCAAGTACGGATCGCTCACCAGGTCAGTATCGCTGCCTGAGGGCGCCGACCCCGGCAAGATCACAGCCAGCTACGACCAGGGGATCCTCAAGGTCACCATCCCGGTACCTGAGCAAGCCAAACCCTCAGCCCGCAAGATCCCCGTCGGCCACCCGGGCTGACCCTGATTCGGGGGGACGCTGTCAATCCCGCCCGAGGGCGCTGCTGCCGCTATCCGCGGTGATGTGCCGGCAGCAGCGCCCATTCTCCGCGATGCCAGGGCAGCGCCGGACTTTCCGGCTCAGAACACGCAGGCATGCCCGCCGCAGCCACCGCTGTAGTCAGCATTGATCTGCACCGCGGCACCGGGCCGGCCAGCCGGGCCGGCCAGCGTGAGAACCTGGCCGGGGCGGGCGCCGTAACGGTAGACCGTGATGCCCTTCAGCCCGGCGCGCCAGGCCGCCAGGTACAGCGCCCGAACCTCCGCGACTGTCGTGCTGGCCGGCAGATTGACGGTCTTGGCTACTGCCGCGTCAACGTGCCGTTGCGCCGCCGCCTGCATCTTCAGGTGCCAGTCGGGCGCGATCTCAAGCGCGGTCACGAACGCGGCCCGCACATCCGCCGGGACGGCCGCATTCTGCCCGGCCGTGCCGTTGCGGGCGATCTCGGCCATCAGCTCCGCCGAGTAGAAGCCCCGTTCCCGCGCCGTGCGCTCGAACAGCAGGTTGGCCTCGGTGATCTGGCGGCCGAGGATATGACGCGTGTAGGCGAGGGCGAAGATCGGCTCGATGCCGGAGGTCGTCCCCGCGATGAGCGAAATGGTCCCGGTCGGGGCCACGGACACCAGCTGCGCGTTGCGCAGCGGCATGCCCCCCTGCCGGGCGAACGTGCTCTGCTCGAACAACGGGAACGGGCCGCGCTGCGCTGCCAGGGCCGTTGACGCGCTCCGGGCTTCCTGGCGGATGAGCCTGAAGATGCGGCCGGCCAGCCTGACCGCAGCCGGCGAGTCATACCGGATGCCGAGCGTGGCCAGTAGCTCAGCCAGGCCCATTACGCCCAGCCCGACCTTGCGGGCGGCCCGCGCCTTATCCTCAAGCTCAGCCAGCGGATACCGGCTGACCTCGATCACATCGTCCAGGAACCGGATCGCCAGATGCACGGCTGCGCCGAGACGGACGAAATCGACGCGCCCGCCGGTAACGAACCGGGACAGGTTGATCGAGCCCAGATTGCATGATTCGTGCGGCAGCAGCGGTACCTCTCCGCATGGGTTGGTGGCCTCGATCCGGCCGAGCGCCGGCAGCGGGTTGTCCCGGTTGATCCGGTCGGTGAACAGCAGGCCAGGGTCACCGCTCTGCCAGGCAGCCTCGCACAGCCGGTCGAACAGCTCCGCCGCTGGCACCCGGCCGACGGCCCGGCCGGTGCGCGGGTTGACCAGCGTGTGGGCGGAATTGTTCACGACGGCCCGCATGAACCGGGCTGGCACCGCGACCGACAGGTTGAAGTGAGACAGCCGCCCTGCCCGCTTCGCGTCGATGAACTCGGCGATATCCGGGTGCGACACATCCAGCACGGCCATCGACGCACCGCGCCGCCGGCCGCCTTCCGCCAGCACCTGCGCAGCGGCGTCGAACACCGACAGGAACGAGACCGGGCCGCTCGCCGTGCCGTGAGTGCTGGCCACCAGGTCCCCGCGCGGCCGCAACCGTGAGAACGAGTACCCCGTGCCGGCCCCGGCCTGATGCAGCAGAGCGGCATCGGCGAGAGCCTGGAAGATCGACGCCAGTGAGTCCTCCACCGGCAGCACCACGCAGCCCGACAGCATCCCCAGGCGCGTCCCGGCATTCATCAGCGTCGGCGAGTTGGGCAGGAACTCCAGCCGCCGCAGAGAAGCGGCGAACTTCTCCGCCCACTCCCGCGCCGAGCCCCGGCCCCAGGCGTCCTCCGCCGCAGCAACGCAGGACGCGGCGCGATCCATCATCTCACCGGTCGACTCGGTCACCCGGCCGCGGTCAGCACGCAGCAGGTAGCGCTCGCCGAGCACCGCGACCGCACCGAGGCTCAGATTGAGGTCATCGCGCACGCCTAGCGCGCGCTCAGCCCGGCGCAGCTCAGCCCGGCGCAGCTCAGCCCGCCTGCCGGTGTCGGCGACGCAGTCCTGATCATCGATATCCGGCCGGCCCGGCATGGCGGTCCCCCGGCACGTCAGGCGGCGGGCTCGATGAGTCCGTAGTGGCCGTCGTAACGGTGATAGATCAGGTTGCCGCGGCCAGTCTGGCTGTTGACGAAGAACAAGAACGGCTGCCTGAACGCCTCGAGGCGATCTTCGGCCTCGGTCACCGTCAGGCGCGCGGCCGGGACCTGGCTCACGGAGATAGCCGGATCGACCTCGCCGAGCCGCCCGGTCCTGCGGTGAGCCAGTGCTAGCCGGAAACCGTCTGGAGTCCGGTAAATCACACTGTCCTCACCGGTGGACTTCTCCGTGAACAGGTGGAAGTCGTAGTCGAGCACCCCGGCCTCGGCGGCGGCCTCACCCGGAGTCTCATGCGCCGGGGTGTAGGACTTGTGCCGCATCACCGTGCGCTCGCTGCGCGGGCGGGGAAAATATGGCAGCTGGAGCGCGGCCAGGCTGTCATGGCGCCACTCTCCCGGCTCTGGCAGCGGCAGGCTGCCCCGCACCCCGGCCCAGTTCCGCCTCGCCCGCTCCAGCCGGATCCGCAGCCGGTCACACGCGTGGTCGATCGCCGCCCTCATGGTGGCGTCTGCTGACTGGACCCGGACCAGCCGCCCGTTCAGGTCGACATTGATCTGCACGATCGCCGGGCGCTGCACTGCCGGGTCCGCGTGCATGGTCAGCCTCACCCGCGCCGACAGCACCGGCTCGGAGGCCATCCGCAACAACGAGTTGACGCGGCGGACCGCGTCACCTACCTCGCTCGCGTGGACCTTGCCGTGAGTCTGGGTCTGCACCTCCAAGGTTCCTGCGTCTGCCATCAGGATCCCCCTAACTCCGCGGCCACATTGCACCTAATTGCGCATGCCCTACGATTACTGCTTACCGCACCGCGGCGCTGCCGCCCCAGGGACCAAGGTCCTTGCGGCGGCTCGTTCCGGGCAGGACATTGAACGCCAGCCGAGCCCGTGCCGCTGACTGGCTGTGGAGGCTGCCCAGAGCGGGCATCATCTCCCGGTGCCAGCACATCCCTCGCCACCGCGACCAGAGGCAGTCGAGCCGCCGCCCGTGCCGCCGCCGCCGAGCCCGGTGCCGCCGAGCCCGGTACCGCCGCCAGAACCCCAGCCCAGGCCGCCGGAGCCGCCGCCGGAACCGCGGCCGCGGCCGCTGCCGCCGCCAGAACCTCAGCCGGGGGCCAGCGCCCGGGTCCGGCCCGGTCGGCACCGGGAATATCCCGGTCAGGCGCGCACTGCCGCGACTTTCACGCTGATGCGGCTAGTTTCGCCGACTCCGGCTACCTGATCACCGCGGCAGGACGTGCGGATTAAGCGTCCCGGCCGGATCGAGCGCTGACCGGATCCTGGCGAACAGATCCTGTTCGGCCGGGGACCGGGCCAGCCCGAGCCAGGGCGCGCGCAACGCCCCGATGCCGTGCTCGGCCGAGATAGAGCCGCCGAGCCCGGCGACGAAGGACAGCACGGCATCTTCGTGCCGCCCGTCGGCAGGCCCGGATGGCACGATGTTGATGTGCACGTTGCCGTCCGCGACGTGGCCGAACGTCACCACAAGCGCGGCGGGATCGGCGGCAGCCACCAGCTGAGCGGCACTGGTCGCCAGCCGCACCCACTGCGCGGCCGGCACGCTGACATCGAGCTTGATCGGCGTGCCGAAGAAGGCCGCGGCCTCTGGGAGCCGGTCCCGGCAGGCCCACAGCCTCGATCGCTCAGCCGCCGTCTCGCCCACCGCCACCATCGCTTCGCCGGTCAGCTCTGCCAGGTCCGCAAATGCCGCCGGGCCATCGGCTTCCAGCAGCAGGTAGGCCGGAGCCGGCCCGGGCAGCGGGCGCGCTAGCCCGGCACGCGAGGTGAGGATGTCGAGCCCGGTCTGCGTGAAGTATTCCGCCGACAGCAGGCCCGGCACTTCCCGCACGGCGCGCTGGGCCAGGTCGTGAACCTCGGCGGGCCCGGACAGGCCGGCCAGCACCGTGCACAGCTGGGCAGCCCGCGGCACCAGCTGCAGCCGTGCCCTGGTCAGTACGGCCAGGGTGCCCTCGGAACCGGCCAGCAGCGACCCGTAGTCGTAGCCGGTATTGTCCTTGACCGGCCCGGACAGATGCTCCACCACGCCGCCGTCAGCGAGAACGGCCTCGACCCCGCGCAACTGCGCGCGCATCGGCCCGTGCCGCAGCACCCTCGTACCGCCGGCGTTCGTGGCGATCGCGCCGCCCACCGTGGCACTGTCCTGGCTACCGATCCTGATGCCGAGGTCAAGCTCCGGGCCCGCGGCCGCGGCCTGCGCCAGCGTGACTCCCGCGCCCGCGGTCACCTGCCGGCTGTCGGCGTCCACCGGACCGAGCCGGTTCAGCCGGGTCAGGCTCAGTACCAATTCGCCGTGCAGCGGTACGCCGCCGCCGACCAGGCCGGTGTTACCGCCTTGCGGGACGACCGGCACGCCGGCGTCGGTGCACAGCCGCAGCACCGCTGCCACCTGCTCGGTGTCGGCCGGCCGCACCACCGCGGCGGCCTCGCCACGGAACCGGCCGGTCCAGTCGACCGAGTAGCCAGCGGTCTGCGCTCCGGTCAGCACCTGCGGGGCGCCGACAATCGCGCGCAGGCCGGTCAGCACGGACTCCGGCAGGCGGCCGGATCGCTTAGCGCAGGCTGGCAAGGAGCCGGTCCAGCACGCGAACGGCGGAGTGGAGCGCAGGCAGCGGCACGCGCTCGTCCACGCCATGAAACATGGCGAAATAGTCGTAACCGGACGGCAGCACCAACGGCGTGAACCCGTAGCAGCTCATGCCGAGCCGGGAGAACTCCTTGGCATCCGTCCCGCCGCTCATGCAATAGGGAACGGGGATTCCGCCGGGATCCTCGGCCCGCAAGGCCGCGGCCATGGCGGCAACCAGCGGCGCGTCAAGCGGGGCCTCCAGCGCGGGCGAGCCATGCAGGTACTCGAAGGACACTCCTTCGCCGGTCAGCTCGTCGAGGGTGGCGTCGAACTCGGCCTCGTGCCCGGCCAGCACCCGGCCGTCCACGTACCCGACCGCCTCCCCCGGAATGACGTTCACCTTCTCGCCGGCGCGCAGCATCGTCGGGTTAGCGCTGTTGCGAATCGTGCCGGCCACCAGCGCGCCGGCCGGGCCGAGCTCGTCGAGCAGCGCCACCGCGTCGTCGTCGGCTGCCAGCCGCGCGCACCGCGCCCTGTCCGCGCCGCCGGCTGCGCCGATCGCCTCGATGGCGGCCTGCACGGTCGGGATCAGCCGTACCGGCCAGCGATACTCCGCGATCCGGCTGACAGCGCCGGCCAGCCGTGACACCGCATTGTCGCCGTTCGGCTTGGACCCGTGTCCCGCGGTGCCGCGCGCGGTCAGCCGCAGCCACGCGGTACCACGCTCAGCCGATGCGATCGGGTACAACCGCAGGCCCGGTCCGGCGTGAAAGGTAAATCCGCCTGACTCGCCGACCGCCTCGGTGCAGTCCTCGAACAGGTCCGGGTGCTTGTCGACGAGCCATTGCGCGCCGTGCGCGGCAGTGTCTTCCTCGTCTGCGGTGAACGCGATGACTACGTCGCGGGCTGGCCGCCGGCCGGCCCGCGCCCAGTCCCTGACGACGGCCAGCAGCGCGGCGTCCGCGCCCTTCATATCCACGGCGCCGCGGCCCCAGAGCTGGCCCGCGCGGATCTCGCCCGCGAAGGGCGGCACCGACCAGGCCTCCGGGCTGGCCGGAACCACGTCCAGGTGGCCGTGCAAGAGCAGTGCGCCCGCCGCGGACCCTGTCCCCTCCCATCGGGCCACGACGTTAGTCCGTCCGGGCGCGGCCTCCAGTAGCTGCGGGTCCAGGCCCGCCTCGGCGAGCCGGGCCGCGGCGTACTCGGCAGCCGGCCGCTCGCGGCAATCGCCGGCCCCCCGGTTCGTGGTATCGATAGCGATGAGGTCGGCGGCGAACCGCACGACTTCCTGTTCGGCCTGCGATCGCAGGCCTTGCGGCGACCAGCCACGGGACGGCCCTGGGTCAGCCATAGTTCGCCTCGATAGCCGCGGAGATCATCGTGCACACGGTCTTGAAGCACCGGATCATCTCCGTCGCCGTGCCTGCCTGGTATCCGACCGTCCGCACGCCGGTCCGCTCCACCCCTGGCACGATCGCCGCCGCGAGCGCAAGCTGCGCGGCATCGACGTCGACGCTGACGCGAAAGGTCGAGGCCGGGGCCGGCGGTTGCCGGACCGCGAGGGCCGTCGCTGTCGCCGCCGCCGCTGCGATGTCCCTGGCGGTGACCGCTGGCGGCAAGCAGACGGCGGCATACCGGCTGACGCATCGCTTTACTGCCACGGTCCGGGCCGCCGGAGCATAGCTGACCGCGTCGCCGCACGCACGGTCGTCGCCGGTCACCAGGATCACCGGCACGCCGAACTGCTCGGCGACCCGCGCGTTCAGCCAGCCCTCGCTGGCCGGCTCCCCGTTCACGGTCACCGAGGTGATCGAGTTGGCCAGGTAGGTGTGCGCGAGCACGCCCTCGGTGCCCGCGCCGGCGTGGTAGCCGACGAATGCCACGCCGTCGACGTCGCCATGCTGGATGCCCTCGACCATGCTGAGATCCTTGTGCCGGCCAGTGAGCATTGCCGCGCGCTCGTCGAGCGATTCAAGCAGCAAGTTCCGCATGCTGGAGTGTGCCTCGTTGATCAGCACCTCGGTGGCGCCGCCGTCGAACAGCCCGGCTACCGCAGCGTTGACGTCCGAGGTGAACATCGCCCTGCAGCGCTGCCACTGCTCGGTTCCCGGTTCGACATCAGCCGGCCAGGTGACGCCGGTCGCGCCCTCCATGTCGGCGGAGATGAGGATCTTCATAGAGCTCCTTGATGTTGGCTCGAAGCGGTGATCGCCGCGCCCGTGGCGGGTGCCTCGGCAGCGGACCGCGGACGCAGCGGCGGATCAAGCAAGGTCAGCGTCCCGGCGTCCGCATCCAGCTCAGCGGCCACGCCGATAGGGAACGCCTGGAACGGGCAGCCGTGGCCGACGTTCGCGCGCGCGATTACCGGCACTCCTAGGTCGCCGAGCCGCTCGGCCAGAATCTGCTCGACCGCCGCTTGCTCCCCGCAGCCGGTGAAGGTGCCGGCGATCACCGCGGCGACGTCCCGCAGGTAACCGGAGCGCCGCAGTTGAGTGAGCATCCGGTCGAGCCGGTAGTCTTCCTCGTCTGTTTCCTCGATCAGCAGGATGCCGCCGTTGGCAGGCAGGGAGCTGTCGGTGCCGATCGAGCTGGCGAGCAGCGTCAGGCAGCCGCCCAGGGTCATCCCGCGCGCGCGGCCGGCCCGGATCGGCACCGCCTCGGGATAGCAGATCGTGGTGGCTTGCTCGGGCCGCATGAGCGTCCTGAGCATCGAGCCGTAGGAGTAATGCGGCCTGACGCCCGACGTCGCCACCATGGTGGACAGCAGCGAGCTCCAGCCCAGCTTGACCGCGACAGCCTCCAGGATCGCCGTGACGTCGGAGTAGCCCGCCAGGATTTTGGGCTGCAGGCCGGTGAGGGTGTCCCACGGAATGGTCTCGATAGTGCGCTGCGACCCCGAGCCGCCGCAGGCGAAGAGGATTCCGGCGATGCCGGGGTCGGTCAGCGCGGCGCACAAATCGCCGGCCCGCCGAGCGTCATCGCCCGCCAGGTACGGGCGGAAGCTGCCGGCGTCGCGCGCTGACGGGTAGACCACCGGTTCCAGCCCGGCGAACCGCAGCGTGTCCAGGCCCGCCGACAGCGCGTCCTGGTCCACCGGGCTGCTGATCGTCAGCACCGCGACCCGGTCACCGGGCACCAGCGCGGGCGGGCGGCGCAGCGACGCCGACCGCGGATCTCCAGCCAGCGGGTTGCTCATGCCGGGCTCGTTTCGGCTGACGGCTGCCGCTGCGCACGCCGGTGATGTACCGCCTGCAGTGCGGGCCGCTCGCACAGGGTGAGTTCGCCGCCATCGCCGAGCAGCACCTCGGCAGGATGTGGCCTGCCGTTATAGCGGGAGGTGAACGACGCCGCATACGCGCCTGCCTGCTCGATCGCCACAAGGTCGCCACGCCCTAGTGGCGGCAGCTGGTGGGTGCCGAATGAGTCGGTGATCTCGCAGACGGGCCCGTCGACCGCGGTCGGCCGCGGCGAGGTGCCGGGCCGCAGTGCGTGCACGCGATGCATGCTGCCATACAACGCCGGCCGCATCAGTTCGGTCATGCCCGCATCGAGAATCACCCGCGGTTCCTCGGCGCTGCCGCTAGCCGGCTGCCGCCCATGCAGCACCCGGCTGACCAGCCAGCCGGCCGTCGCGACGAGATAGCGTCCTGGCTCGATCGCCGGCCGTCGCGGCAGCGCCACACCCGCCGCCGCCAGGGCGTCGCGGAGTGCCTCCCGGAACTGCGCGGGCCCCGGCCGACCCGGGCCGGGCAGCGGGAAGCCGCCGCCGTAGTCAACGGTGTCAGCCCGCGGACAGCAGCGGGCGACGTCGGCGAGCAGCCTGGTCGCGCGCACGCCAGCTAGCGCCCACGCGGTGACGTCGGTGAGCGCGGAGCCGACGTGCACGTGAATGCCGCGCACGGTCAGGCCCTGCCAATCCTCAGCGGCGCTGCGGACAAGCCTGCTGATCTCGGCCTCCGGCATGCCGAACTTGCTCGCCCGCGACCCGACCGCGAATTCACGGCGCGTCTCAGGATTAACATCGGGATTCAGGCGCAGCAGGATGTCGATGGCTGGCCTGCCGCCGCTGCCGAGCTGATAGCGCGCCGCGAGGCCGGCCAGGCAGCTCAGTTCCTCCGCCGACTCGACGACCAGCCACCGGAGCGGCCTGCCTGCCGCCGCCTCGGCTGCCGCGTGGCCGAGTTGCGCGTCGGTCTTGCCGATCCCTTCGAAGACCACGTGCTGGTTGGCCAGCCCGCCGTGCCGCGCGTGCTGCCATTCTCCGGTCGACACGACGGCGCCGCCCCAGCCCCGGCGTGCCAGGTACCCGGCGATGGCCGGCAGGTCGTTCGCCTTCAGCGAGTAGTGCAGCAGCCACGGCGAGCCGAAGGCGGCCTCGACTTGCCGCGCGGCCGTCGCCACCGAGATCATGTCCACGACATAGACCGGCGTGCCGAACAGCTCTGCCGCTCTCGACAGAGCCTGGTCTAGCTGGGCACTCGTGCGCGGCTGCATGCTGGTGTCAGGCACGCGGTTGAGTACAACATGGTTCATGATATTCGGTCAAGATGGCATTATGAACGAAATGAAACATGAACGGGGGCCTGCCATGGCGGTGCCTGAGTCCGCCGACGGGCAGCATGCCGCGGATGCGGAAGGTTCGGGGATTGCCGAGCGGATCCGCCGGAAGCTCGGCTCGCTCTCGCCGTCGGAGCGTCGGGTGGCCAGGGTACTGCTCTCCGGAGCGCCCACTGCCGGGCTGGAGTCGTCGGCGAAGCTGGCCGATAACGCAGGCGTGAGCGGCCCGACTGTGAGCCGGTTCGTTACCCAGCGCCTGGGGTTCCGCAGCTACGCCGAATTCCAGCAGGCGCTGCGGAACGAGATAGCAGCCAGGGTCGTCTCGCCGGTGGAGGTGTATCGCCGCCAGCGGGTTGAGCCAGCCGAAGCGGGCTTCGCCGGCCGCAGCGGAGCCGCCCTCGCGGACTCAGTGCTGGCCAGCCTCCAGGGCCTGGACGCGACCGAGTTCGCTAACGCAACCGCGTTGCTCGCCGACACCCACCACCACGTCCTGGCGGCCGGCGGCGCATTCAGCCAGCTGGTGGCCGGCTATCTGGTCGGCGTTCTGCGCGAGATACGGCCGGGCGTGCGCCTGGTTCCGCCCATCGCCGCGGAGCGAGCGGCTGCCCTGGCGGACATCGGCAAGAAAGACGTGCTGTGCGCGTTCGACTTCCGCCGCTATGAGCGGGACACGCAAGTGTTCGCCGCGGCCGCGAAGGACGCGGGAGCCCGGATCGTCCTGTTCACCGACCCCTGGCTATCGCCGATCGCGGACATTGCCGACGCCATCCTGCCGGCCCAGGAGGCCGGGCCGTCTCCCTTCCCGAGCCTGGCGCCGGCCGTCGCCGTCGCCGAGACGCTGATTACCGCCGTGGCCGGATCGCTGGGCGAGGAAGGCCGCGCGCACTTCGAGCGATTCGGCGGGATCGCCGATCACTGGATCAGGTTCTGGCCGCAGGCCGACAGCGGCCGGGACTGTGAATGATTCGTTACGAGAGTGGGCCTTGACCGCTGTCTTTGAATCATGCTGTACTCACTGACACCAAGCTACCTCCTGCCCTGTTGAGACATCGCCGTACTGAGGAGCCCCCGCCCGAGTTGCGACCCCTGCGAGCCAGCGTGCGTGCTGTGACCAGCCCATCGGGCTGGTCCAACCAGCCGCGCTGCCGCGACTGATGAAAGGACCCCCGCCATGCATCGCGTCATGAATCGTCGCCCCCCGGACCCGGCAGCAGAGCCGGATCCGCGTCGGCCAGGCCAGGCCGGCGCGCGCCGGGCACGGGCAAAGAGCGCAGGCATCCTCGGGCTGATCGCGCTCGGCGCCACGGTGATCACCGCGTGCTCCTCCGCCGGTTCCGGCGCACCCGCCACGGCCGCGCAGACCACCGCCATCGTCCCCATGAGCGCGGGCAGCACACCTGATCAGATCTTCCCGATCTTCACCGGCGCCCAGTACACCGTCGTCAACGAGCAGGACTTCGAGTGGCTCATGTACCGGCCGCTGCTCTGGTACGGCGGCCAGCCGGGCAATGAGTTCGGCCTCTACAGCCAGGTCAGCCTTGCCAACGCCCCGGTCTACAGCAACAACGACACGGTCGTCACCATCACCATGAAGAAGTACCTCTGGTCGGACGGCACGCCGGTGACGGCCAGGGACGTGCAATTCGAGTACAACCTGATCAAGGCGAACAAGACCAGCTACGGCGCATACACTGCCGGCGCCTTCCCCGACAACGTCAAGACGTTCCAGGTGGTCAGCCCGACCGAGATAAGGCTGACGCTGACCAGGTCCTACTCACCGCTCTGGTTCAACACCAACGAACTGGCGCTGCTTACGCCGCTCCCGCAGCAGGCCTGGGACAAGACGTCCGCGACCCAGAAGGTCGGCAACTACGACGAGACCACGGCCGGCGCGGTCGCCGTCTACAAGTACCTGTTCGGCCAGTCCACCCAGCTCAATAACTACGGCACGAACCCGCTGTGGCAGGTAGTGGACGGACCCTGGAAGCTCAAGTCGTTCTCGACCCGCGGCGACATCGTGTTCGTGGCCAACAAGCGCTACTCGGGGCCGGTCAAGCCGACGCTGACCGAGTTCATCGAGCGCCCGTTCACGTCCGACACCGCGGAGTTCAACGCACTGCTCGCCCAGACCGGCCTGACCACCGGGACCATCCCGACCGCGGACCTGAGCCAGACCAGCACGCTGGAAAGCGAGGGTTACCGCGTCTTCAGGTCGCTCACCTACGGACTCAATAACGTCTACCTCAACTACAACAACAGCGCCGACGGCGCGCTGTTCCGTCAGCTCTACATCCGGCAGGCGCTGCAGGAGCTGGTCAACCAGCCGCAGGACGTGCAGTATGCCCTGCACGGCGCGGGCAACCCGAGCTACGGACCGGTCCCGCTGGCGCCGTCCAGCCCGTATACAACCTCGTACGAGACCTCGAACCCCTACCCCTACAGCGTGACCGCCGCCAAGCAACTGCTCACCTCACACGGCTGGGCTGTCCACCCCGGCGGCACCGACACCTGTGCGCGGCCCGGCAGCGGGCCGACCGAGTGCGGTGCCGGGATCGCCGCCGGCCAGGCACTGGCGCTCAAGGTTCTCTACCCGAGCGGCGACCCTGGGTTCGCCGTCATGATGGAGTCCTGGCAGTCGTCGGCTCGCTCGGCCGGCGTCGCGATGACCCTGAACTCGGGCCAGTTCAACCAGGTCACCTCCGAGATCTCGGTGTGCAAGACCGGTACCGCGGCGTGCGGCTGGCAGGCTGGCACCTGGGGTGGCTGGACCATGAGCCAGTACCCGACCGGACAGGGCATCTTCACGACCGACACCACAGGGATGCCGGCCCCGGTCGGTACGAAGATCAACAACCTGGTTGCCGCTACCGAGTACAGCTCGAACCCGCAGGCGTTCACGACCTACGAGAACTACGTGGCCAAGGAACTGCCGACCATCTTCATTCCCTGGGAGCAGGGCAACGACTCGGTAGTGCTCAAGAGCCTGCAGGGCTACACCGCCGATCAGGAGAACCCGTTCGCGGACACCTTCCCTGAGTACTGGCACTTCGGGAAGTAACGGGGAATAGCACGGTGATCGCGTACGTCGCACGACGCTGCGTCCAAGGGCTGGTCGTGGTGGTGCTGGTCTCTTTCCTGACCTTCATCGAAGCCCATATCATGCCGGGCAATCCCGCCCGCGCGATACTGGGCATCCACGCCAGCCCGGCTCAGCTGCGCGCCTTCGATATCCAGAACGGGTACAACAGGTCGCTGCCGATTCAGTATTTCGACTACATCGACCGGTTGCTGCACCTGAACCTGGGCTTCTCGTATCAGCTCAACCAGAGCGTGGCGTCGCTGCTGAGCGAGCGGTTGCCGGCGACGGTGATCCTGGTGGGCCTGGCCGTCGTGGTCGCGCTGGTACTGTGCGTGCCGGTCGCGATCACGCAGGCCGTCCGCCGGAACAAGCCCGTCGACTACGCCATCACCGGTACCGCGTTCGCGCTGTACTCAATGCCGGAGTTCTGGCTCGGCCTGATGCTGATCCTGCTGTTCGCGGAGAAGCTGCGGCTCTTCCCGCCCACGGCACCGCAAGGCGGCGTCGGGGAGATCCTGACGCATCCGCTTGGCTTGGTGCTGCCAGTGGCAACACTGGCGCTCGGCAGCGTCGCGTCGTTCAGCCGGTACCTGCGCTCCTCACTGCTGGACAACCTGGCCGAAGACTACGTGCGCACGGCGCGAGCCAAGGGTGCCTCGCGCCGGGGCGTGCTCTACCGGCATGTGTTCCGCAACGCGCTGGCGCCGATCATCACCCTCATCGGGCTGAGCCTGCCCGGCATCCTCAGCGGGGCGCTGATCACCGAGACGGTGTTCAACTACCCGGGAATCGGGCTGCTGTTCTGGAACTCGGCGCTGTCCCAGGATTACGCGGTCATGCTCGGCATCACCATCATCGTGGCCATCGCCACCGTGGCCGGATCGCTGCTGGCAGACCTGCTGTACGCGGTCATGGACCCGCGGGTCCGCTATGGAGAGGCGTAGCCGTGGCTGATGCCGTCATCGGCGCGGGCGTGCAGGCAGACCGGCCCGCAGACGATGGTCGGGCCAAGGCCATCAGCCCGCTACGTGCTGCCGCCTACACCATGGCCGCCAATAAGGGGGCCATGGCCGGGCTGGCGGTCATCGTCATCATGGTGATCTTCTCGTTTGCCGGCCCGTTCTTCTACCACTCGAACCAGATCTCCACCGACCTGCCCGCCGCACTGCATCCGCCGAGCGCGGCGCATCCGCTCGGGACCGACAACGAGGGCTACGACGAACTCGGGCGGCTGATGCTGGGCGGTCAGACCTCGCTCGAGGTTGGCGTCGCCGCAGCCATTGTCGCAACTTTCATCGGCGTCGGCTACGGCGCGGTGTCGGGCTTCGTCGGCGGCCTTGTCGACGGGCTGATGATGCGGATCGTCGACGCGCTGCTGGCCATCCCGACCCTGTTCCTGCTGATCTACCTGTTCAGCGTGTACCAGGCCAGCCCCGTCCTGCTCATCCTGATCATCGGGCTGGTTGCCTGGCTGGTACCGGCGCGCCTGGTGCGAGCCGAGACGTTGTCGCTGCGCACCAGGGAGTACGTCCAGGCGGTCCGGGTGATGGGCGGCAGCAGGATCCGGATGATCGCCCGGCATATCATCCCGAACACGATCGGCACGATCACGGTGAACGCCACGTTCCAGGTGGCCGATGCGATCCTTGTCCTGGCCGGGCTGTCATACCTCGGTCTCGGCATCCCGCCACCCGCTGCCAACTGGGGCGGCATGCTCTCGACGGGCATCAACTACGTCTACGCCGGCGACTGGTGGGTGATCTATCCGCCCGGCATCGCAATCGTGGCGACCGTCATGGCCTTCAACGCGGTGGGCGATGCGCTGCGCGATGTCTTCGACTCGCGCATGCGGCCCCGCTAGCTATCGATCTGCCCTGGCTCACCTAGTCCAGTCCCGCAGGGAGACAAGGAGTCTCGCGATGTTCGATGTCCTCATCTCCGGTGGCGAGGTCCATGACGGCAGCGGCGCGGACCCCGTCCGCGCCGACGTCGCCATTGCCGCCGACCGGGTGATGCAGATCCGCCCGCGCGACGAGCACGGAACCAGCCGCGCGGGAGCCGGCGGCAGCCCGCCGGAAGCCGCCGTCGTCATCGACGCGACCGGGAAAGCGGTCTGCCCTGGCTTCATCAACATCCTCAGCCACTCCCCCCTGTCGATCTTGCATGACCCGAGGTCGCTGGGTGAGCTGACTCAGGGAGTGACCACGGAAGTGTTCGGCGAGGGCAGCTCGATGGGCCCGCTGACCCCCCGAGTGAAGGCTGAGCTGCAGGACAGCAAGGACGGCCTGAGCTACGAGGTGAGCTGGACGCGGCTGTCGGAGTACCTCCGGCACGTCGAGAGCCGGGGCAGCTCGCAGAACGTGGCGTCGTTCATCGGCGGCGGCACGCTGCGGATCAACGGCGTCGGATATGACGACCGGCCAGCCACCGCCGCGGAACTGGACCGGATGCGAGCCATCGTCGCGGAGGAAATGGCAGACGGCGCGCTCGGGATCGCGACGGCACTGATCTACCCGCCCGGAAGCTATGCGGCGACAGCCGAGATCACCGAGCTGTGCGCGGTCGCGGCGCAGTACAACGGCTGCTACGCCTCGCACATCCGGAGCGAGGGCGAGAATCTGCACGAGGCCATCGGCGAGTTCCTGGCGATCTGCCGGGACGCGGGGCTGCGCGGCGAGCTCTTCCATCTGAAGGCGGCCGGCCGGCCGCACTGGGACAAGATGGCCGGCGCCATCGACCTGCTGGAGCAGGCGCGCGCGGCGGGAGAGCCGGTGACCGCCGACGTCTACCCCTACCCGGCCAGCTCAACGGGCCTGACCAGCATCATTCCGGACCGCTATCACGAGGGCGGGTCAGCGGCTCTGTACGACCGGCTCGCCGACCCGCAGGTACGCGGCCAGATCCGCGCAGAACTGCAGGGCTCGCACCGCTGGGGCGACGTGACCGAGGCGGAGAGCGTGCTCATCCTGCAGGTCACCAAGGACGAGAACCGGCATTGCCAGGGCCGGACGCTGGCCGATATCGCAGCCGAGCGGGGCGCCGATCCGATCGACACGGCGCTCGACCTCATCGCATCCGACCGGTCACGAGTGGGAACCGCGTTCTTCTCGATGTCAGAGGACAACCTCCGTCAGGCGCTGCGGCGGCCCTGGGTTGCCATCAGCTCGGACGGGGCGTCGATGGCGCCGGAGGGCGCGTTTCTTCAGGCACCCACCCATCCCAGGGCTTACGGCAGCTTCGCCAGGGTGCTTGGCCACTACGTCAGGGCGGAGAAGGTGCTGACCCTCGCGGACGCGATTCACCGGATGAGCGGGCTTCCCGCGGCAACCCTGGGCCTGCGGCAGCGGGGCTTGCTGCGCGAAGGCTACTTCGCCGACGTCGTGGTGTTCGACCCGGATGCCATCACCGACCGTGCTACGTTCGCCGACCCGCATCAGCTGTCGGCAGGCGTCAGCCACGTCCTGGTCAATGGCAAGATCACCATCTCCGGCGGCGCGTTCACCGGCGAGCTTCCCGGCCGCGCGCTGGCCGGGCCGGGGGCTCGGCCGTGACCGCGGCTGAGCTGGTCACCAGCCTCGATCAGGACGTGGCCAGCCAGACGGTGGCTGCGGTCGCGCGGCTTGCCGCAGCCTCCGGCGGCCACGTCGGCCTGCTCGCCCGGCACCTGGAGAGCGGCGAGCAGGTCGCCTGCAACCCCGATGAGCCGATCGGTACCGCGAGCGCGGTGAAGGTGGCCATCTACGCGGAGATCATGCGACAGCGCCGGCTCGGCCGGATTGATCTCGACGCCGCGGTTGTCACCCGGCAGGCCGACCTGGCCGGCGGATCGGGCGTGCTGAGCATCCTCCGGCCCGGCCTGCGCTGCACCGTCGCGGACCTGTGCACGCTCATGATCGTGGTATCGGACAACACCGCTACGAACATGCTGATCGACATGCTCGGCGGCCCCGGCGCCGTCAACGAGGGACTGGACGCACTCGGCTACCACCGCATCCGGCTGAACCACAAGATCGGCTATGCCCCTCCCCCGCTGGTGGTGGCCAGCCCGCAGCCGTCAGTGCTGAGTTCAGAACCGCTCGGCACCGCGACCCCGGCCGAGTTGTGCCGTCTGCTCGCCGACCTGCACGCCGGCACGGTCGTCGACCCCGAGGCATCGGCAGAGATGATCTCTACGCTGCGCCATCAGCAGTCCCAGTCCCTCGTTCCCCGCGCCTATCTTGATGTCGCCGATCCCCCGGACGAGCCGGGTCCGGACGGGCCGGCCGTTGCCAGCAAGACGGGCAGCGTCGGCGGCTGCCGGGTGGAGACTGGGCTGCTCTACCTGCCCGGCGACGGCGGCACGGTGGCGTACTGCGCGGCCGCCGACCGGCTCGCCGACCGGACGATGACGGCGCTGGCCGAAGGCAACGAGATTCTCGGCCGGCTGGGCGCGGTCATCCTCGCGCGCTGGTGGCCAGGGCCCGGTCCGGTGCCAGTAAGGCCGGGCTGGCTGACCGCCCCTGGCGCGTCATGACCTCTTGGCGACGATCTCCACGAGATTCCCGTCCGGATCGCTGAGCAAGGCGTTGCGGTTGTTGATGCCGGTCTCGTGAGGCGCCTGGAGCACGGGCACTCCCGCCGCACGCGGCTGCGCGGCCGCCGATCGCCGGTGACGAGCAACGTGACGAAAGCGTCATGCTGGCTTCCGCCGCCGGCTCGCGGTCTGGCTGCCGTTTCCATCCGCCGCTGCATCCGGCGCTAGGCCAGAGCCGCAACCGGCTGCCCGGACCGCTAATTGCGCAGCGAGATCTCGTCGGACTCAGCGATCGTGTCGGCCTCGATGACGCGCAGCCCGTGCCCTAGCCGCTGGCGGGCCTGCCGCAGCAGCTTGAGCGAGTTCGTCGCCGGACCCTCGTCGGCCGATCGCTCCAGGTCCGCCCCATGCTCTTCAATCAGGTGCGCCTGCAGTGCCGCGGCAACTTCGTCGGCAGCCTTCAGCGCGTGATAGACAGCCCGCTCCCGCGCGGCATCGTCAACCATGCCCTAAATACCCTGCGCCAGGCCGCCGTGCCGTCGGCTAGCCCTTGCCCTTGGCCTTCTTCCGGCTCGGGTGCTCGATCACGGCATCCGGGCCGGGGAACATCAGCGCGACGTGATGATCCTCGAACTGCACGAGGTACGGCGGCTCCCCGCCCACACCGCGGACCTCGACGATCTCGCCCTTGCGCTCGCGCTGACCCACCGCGCTGCCGTGCACGTGGATCAGGTCCCCGACAACTGCCTGCATGACGCCTGCCTCCTTGGCCGAGATTCTCGTTCGCCGTCGGCCGCCATCGCCGTGTCGCGCGCGCCGCGGAGAACACCTGGTGGTTTCTACCCAGGCCGGCGGCGAATCCATCCGCCGCCTCTAAAGCCTTAGTGGCATCCGGCTGTGTCGCCCTTCCACTTCCTGTCGGGTTGCCGGGCTATCCTGGGCTATTTGTCGTTTATGTGCCCGGCAAACCAACAGGAAGTCGAATGACCGGTGCCGTCGAATGACCGGTGCCGTCGAATGACCGGTGTCACAGCCCTCGCTCGGCAAATATCTGCCCCGAGTCGATAACGGCGACCAGCGCGGCGTAGTCACGGTCGTTCTGATCGGCATAGGCGGCGGCGAACTGGGTGATCGCGGTGTCGAAGACGTCGGAGCTGCCCAGGTAGGCAGCGATGGCAATGCGGTCCCCCGAGCAAGCGTGCGCGCGTGCCAGTGCCCAGCCGCACAGTGCGCCGTACATCCGCAGGCCAGGCGGCGCCATGGCATCGGTGTCGACTGAGAACTTCCAGTCGCGCAACTGGCGTACGTAATAGTCGCGGCTCTGCCCGTCCCTGCCTTCAGCACGCTGCCAGCCCAGGAAGATATCGCTGCTTGCCTGCATCAGCCGCTGGCCCGCGACGACTCGCTGGCCCTGGTTGGCGTACTTGCTGGCCCCGGCGAACCGGCTCAGCACCGCGGGTTCGGCCTCCTTGACCTGCAGGAACAGCGGGTCGCGGTCATCCCGGCCGAGCATCAGGACGATCCAGCACCTGGTCCCAACGCTGCCCACGCCCACTACCTTGCGGGCCATGTCGGCAAATTCGAACTGCTCAAGCAGGAACCGGCGGTCGTTTTGCAGGCTGCTCCGGAACTGGGTGATCAGGTCGCCAAGTTCGGCGAGCAGCGCCGCGCGGTCGGTGTGCCGGGGTACCAGCTCATCCGCCGGCACGATGAGCGGCGGGTCGGACACGATCCGCGGCCGGCCGTCCACGAGCCGGGTCAGTTTACCCAGTTCCCGCATGCTGTCCCTGGCTCTGGCCTTCGCCAGGCTCTTGGCCACCGTCGTGCGCTGCCGCTTCTTCAGTTGCGACTGGAACTGGGCGAGCAGCACATCCATGTCGGCGTGCGCGTACCAGACCGCGAGGTTCGGCTGGCTGGCGAAGTAACGCATCGCCTGCCGGTAGCGGCCAACAGCACCAGAGACGATCTTGCGCCGCTCCTTGTCCGCGAACCCGTTCCCGCGCGCCGCCACCTCCAGGCTCGCGGCCAGGCGCTTCACATCCCACTCCCACGGTCCGGGCAGTGTCTCGTCGAAGTCGTTGACGTCGAACACGAGCCGGCGCTCGGCAGACCCGAAGATGCCAAAGTTTGACAAGTGCGCGTCACCGCACGCCTGCACTGGCAAGCCGGAGACAGGCGTGCCGGCCAGGTCGCTCGCCATCACCAGGGCCGCGCCACGGAAGAAGGCGAATGGCGAGACCGCCATCCGGCCATACCTGACGGGCACCAGGTCCGGCAGGCGGGACGCCGCCTGCTCAGCGAGCAGCGCGAGGGGTCCGGCCGGCCGGCCGGCTCGAAGATAGCGTGGCTATCCCTCGGCACCAGCGAACGCGCGTGCTTCCCCCTGGCCTCGCGCTCGGCGGGCGTAAGCTGCGCCAGCCCGCTGTCAAGCTGGTACCTGGGCAACCGCCGGGCCGGTGCGGCCGCGGTAAGTACGCTCACTCCGTGCTCCTCCCCGATGACTGACATCGGACACCATGCCCCCGCAGGCCGGCCGGCCGCCTCACCCG
>DAHVAR010000115.1 GCA_027314515.1 Actinomycetota bacterium | reverse complement strand
CCTGCTGGCTTCCCGGATCACCAGTAGCGGATCTTGCAGATGGTCGGGCGCCACCATCTCGTGGACATCCTGCGGAGATTCCCAGGAGTTCCAGCGCTCAGGGTCGCAGTCGTAGTCAGCGGACACACTCACGGCCTGATGGTCTCACTTGTTGTCCACAAGGGCGCGAGAGCCGTGTGGAGATCTTCAATCCGGCGGTACTGGATGCCGGTCATCCCGATCTCGCGAGCAGCGGCGACGTTGACGGCGCCAGGAACGGGTTACGGACCCGAGCCCCTTCGTAGACCTGGCCGGGGTTTGAGATCGTCCGAATGCAGGGTCTTGCAGCCCAGTTGCTTAGCGCTGCGGAGGATCATGGCAGACTGAGGCAGCCCTCTCGCATGTTCCACAGCTCTTCAACAAGCGGGCGCCGACCCGCGCCGCGGTGCGCTAGGGGCAGACCCGGCCGTTCCGCTCGAACGCCGCGTGGGTCAGCGGCATCAGACCCGCCCAGAGCGCCTCCATCTGCTCAGCCACCATCTCGATCTCACGCTGCGGGAACGACGGGAACGTGGCACCGCTGTGCTTCACCCGCAGCGACAGGAAGTTCATCAGCGCGCGGGCATTGCAGGTGGCATACATCGAGGAGTACAGGCCGACCGGCAGCACGGTGCGGGCAACCTCACGGGCGACGCCGGCCTCCAGCATCTCCAGGTACGCCTGGTAGGACTGCCAGCACGCGGCTTGCACCGTCTCGGCGACCAGAGCGTGCTGCTCAGCGGATCCGTCGGTGAAGACATAAGCGCCCGGCTTGCCGGACTGGACGAGCTTGCGGTCCGGACCGGGGACGTAGAACACCGGCTCGAGGGTGCGGTACCGGCCGCTCTCCTCGTTGAAGCTGAACGTCCGGTGCCGCATGAACTCCCGGAACACGAAAATCGGCGCCCTGACGTAGAACGTCATCGTCGAGTGCTCGAACGGCGTGCCGTGCCGGTCGCGCATCAGGAAATTGATCAGCCCGGCTGATCGCTCGGGGTCCGCGTCGATGTCGGCAAGGGTCTGCTCGCCCTTCGTGGAAACCCTCGCCGCCCAGATCACGTCGGCATCCGAGGCCGAGTGCTTGACGATCTCGACGGTCATGTCGCTGCGGAAGGTGATGTCCGGCATGGTCGTCATTGTGCTCGCAGCCACCGTCAGTTCCATAGCCACCATCATGCCGAATGGGTCCGGCTCTCCTCGCGCCGACGCGCTGGTCCGGTCTGCGCTGGTCCGGTCTGCGCTGGTCCGGGTCCGCGCGGGAGATTAAGAGTTCGCTTAATCACCGGTCGCGGCCGCCTGCGCCGGGCGTTACAGTCGAGCTGACAGGCCGGGGTTGAAGGGTGCCGGGATGAGCGCAGAGCCTGCTGAAGCACTAGACGTGCTGCGTGCGGTGTGGCGCAGCCAGGGCCAGACGTCGGCGAGCCTCGATGACGAGAGCGGCGAGAAGAAGTCGTGCAAGCGGATGTCCGACGCCGGCGTCGGGTTTGATGACTTCGCTGCCGGAGATCAAGACCTGAGCTCCGCATGGCGGGCCAGGCTGCAGCGAGAAGGCAAGCTGAACCGCGCTGGCGGCAGTCTTCGTGACCTTGTCCTTGGCTCGGCCGAAGCTCACTGAGCCCGGCCACTGACGGCGAGGAGATTCGCTCGGTGGAGTATCCCGGAACCATCGGCGAACTGACCGAGCGCTTGCGGCAGGGCGGCTACCTGGCCGATCGGGGGCTGGCCACGGCCCTGCTGGTGTCGCTGTCGCTGCACCGGCCAGTGCTGATCGAGGGCGAGGTCGGCGTCGGCAAGACCGAAGTCGCCAAGGTCCTTGCTGCCATCTTCGGCCGCAGGCTGATCAGGCTTCAGTGCTACGAGGGCATCGACACCAACCAGGCACTGTACGAGTGGGACTATGCCCGCCAGATGTTGCAGATCCGGGCGCTGTCGGAGCACCAGGCGGCCGACGAGGGGGCGGTCGACCGGCTGTTCGGGCCGAAGTTCCTGCTCGAGCGGCCGCTGCTGGAGGCCGTGCGGGCTGGTGATCAGGCCGTGCTGCTGATCGACGAGGTCGACCGGGCCGACGACGAGTTCGAGGCGTTCCTGCTGGAAGTCCTATCCGACTTCCAGATCAGCATTCCGGAAATCGGCACAATCAGGGCAGAGTCCGCGCCCGCCGTGATCCTCACATCCAACCGGACCAGGGAGCTCCACGACGCGCTCCGCCGCCGCTGCCTGTACCACTGGATCGGCTACCCGTCAGCCGAGCGCGAAGTCGAGATCGTGATGGTCCGCGAGCCCGGCGCGGCCGAGCGGCTCACCCGTAAGGTCGTCGCGGCGGTGCACCGGCTGCGCGAGCTCGACCTGGCTAAGCCGCCCGGCGTGGCCGAGACCATCGACTGGGTGCGGACGCTCGGCTTCCTCGGCGAAAGCGACCTGACGGTACAGTCTGCCGGCGACACGCTGGGCGCCGTCATCAAGGACCGGGACGACCTGGACCTGGTGACGCAGAACCTGGCCGAGATAACCTCCGGTAGCTGAGGATGCCGGCGGCTGAGCACTCGCCGTTTGCTGCCGTGCTGGCCGGCTTCGCGCGTGAGCTCCGCGCCGCCGGGATCACCGTCGGCACCGGGGATGTGCTGACCTACGTCTCGGCGATGTCACCGCTCGACCCGTCCGACCTCGTGGACCTGTACTGGGCCGGCCGGACGACGCTGGTCAGCAGGCGCGACGACATCGGTGTCTATGAGGAGGTGTTCCGCCGCTACTTCCTGGCGGAAGGCGCTCCGGCCGCGGCGCTGCCGACACTGCGGGCCGCCGTCTCGGCCGGAACCGAGGTGCCGATGGTCATGCCCGGCACCGAGCCAGGCCCGGATAAGGACGAGGAAAAGCCGGCACTCGGCTGGATGGCGTCCGATGTCGATGCGCTGAAGCACCGGTCCTTCGCTACCTGCACGCCGGCCGAGCTTGCCGCGCTGCGCCGGATCATGGCCAGGATCCGGCTGACGCCGCCGCGGCGCCGGACCCGGCGCACCAGGGCCGCGACGGCCGGTCGCTCGCCGGATATCCGGAAGACCATCAGGACCGCCATGCGAAGCCACGGCGAGCCCGCAGATCTGTACTTCCGGCAGCGCAAGATGCGACTGCGCCCGCTCATCCTGATCCTCGACGTGTCCGGCTCGATGACCGACTACTCGCGCCACTTGCTCCAGTTCGCGCACTCTGCCGGGCAGGCCACGGCGAAGGTAGAGGTGTTCTGCTTCGGGACCAGGCTGACCCGGATCACCAGGGCCCTGGCCCACCGGCGGCCAGACAGCGCACTGGAGCGAGCGGCCGCGACCGTCGTCGACTGGGATGGCGGCACCAGGATCGGGCGGTCACTCGATGAGTTCGTGCGGCGCTTCGGCCGCGGCGGCATGTGCCGCGGCGGCGTCGTGGTCATCTGCTCCGACGGCCTGGACCGCGGCGATCCGGACCAGCTTGCCAGCGCGATGGAGCGTTTGTCCCGGCTGTGCTACCGGCTCGTCTGGCTGAACCCGCACATGGGCGATGATCCGCAGTTCCGGCCGAGCACACTGGGCATGATGGTGGCAGCGCCGCACATCGACCTGCTGCTGTCTGGCCACGACCTGGCCAGCCTGGAGCAGCTAGCCAGGATGTTGCCGGCGCTGAGCTGACTAGCCGTACCTGCAGCCGCAGGCCCGAGGTGAGCGTGAGGTGGGGACGAGCGTGAAGTGGAGTGTCGGAATCGAAGCCGAAGGCGACAAGATCCTCAGCCGCGAGCAGATAGTCGAGCTTGCCGACGCCATCGCGGCCAGCCAGGGTATCGCCACCGGGATCGGCACCAGCAGGTACGGTGCCCAGCTCGTGGTCGAGGCGGACACCATGAAGGACGCGATCGGGACGGCGACTGAGCGTTTCATCGCTGCCGCCGCGACGGCCGGACTGCCTCCGGCGCCTGTCGTGCGCGCCGAGGCGGTCAGCGAGGCCGAGGACGAATCCGGCTTCCGGTGATCCGGCTCGGCTCGCTGGCAGGCTATCCGTTCGAGGGCCCGCGGCTGCTCGGCGGCTGGACACCGCCAGCCAGGGCCGCGGTGTACGCGATCCTCTACAAACCTGACCCGGACACCAAACCGGACAGGTACGCCGTCAGCTACGTCGGCCACTGCGACGATCTGTCGGCTGAGCGGTTCCCGTTCCAGCATCCTCGGGCAGCCTGCTGGATCCGGCGGGCCGGCTCTAAGTGGAAGGTCTATGTCTGCAGCTACGAGGTGCCCGGCGGCACGAGCGCGCATCGCGAGCAGATCGTCCGTGAGCTGACCGCGATCTACCACCCGAGCTGCAACGACCAGCAGTACGACAACGCCTGGGAAGAGCACTGGATCGGCGAGTACTCCGCGCCCACTACCGGCCCGGTCGCGCGCCGCGGCCCCGACCAGTCCGGCCACCGGTAGGTGTCAGCGCTGCGGCGCGTAACCCACCGCGTCGAGCAGCCGGGACCGCCGCGTCCCCGAGGCCGGGCGGGCAACCGCCGCCGCCGGCTCGGCGGGACGGGGGGTCACGTCCGCCACAATCTCCTCGGCCATCCCGTACAGCAGCGGCAGTGCGCCCGCCACCACGCCGCCGGTCTGGTTGATGTGCCCGACGCCGGGCCCGATCTGCCGGGCGTGCCCGACGATGGTGCGCACGAGCCCAGCGCAGTCCTCCAGGTTGCCAGCGATCCTGGTGAGCAGCGAGCCGGCCCAGTAGAGGTAGAACGCGAGCCCGGCGATCAGCGCGGCGATGGCGACTACGGTCAGGACGACCAGCGTGGTCATGACTTCACCTTTCCGAGCACGCGGCCGAGGAACAGGTGGTGCTGGAGGCCCTCGGCCAGGACTGCCTCAACGCCGTCAGCGACTTGCGGGATCAGCGCCGCGTCGGCGGTGTTCGCGGCCGCCGCTGCGAGCGTGTCGCGCACCTCGACCACCCGCCGGTCGATGACCTTGATGAAGTAGATGAGCAGGCTCAGCAGCGCCGCCACCGCGAGCACCACGACGAACCCCAGAATGATCGCGACTAGCCATGCCGTGTGCTCAGACGAGTTCATGGCCGCGGCGATCGCCAGAGTGTGCATCGCTACCCTCCGAGCCTGGCGCGGCCGCGCTGCAGCCCGCCGATGATGATGGTGGCGTGCTCGATCGTGGTGCGCAGCGCTCCCAGCGGCGCTGTGTGGCGCACGGCGTCCCCGAGTGCGTCGTTGATCTTCGGGGCCTCTCTCCCGATCGAGTAGGCCAGCCGCAGGATCGGCACGACGAGCGCCACCACGACTGCCACGATGACGATGCCGATGACGTAGCCGAGCACCCAGCCGAATCGGCTGAAGTGCCCAGCCCCGCTAGCGAGGTAAACCACGTGTCCGCTCATCGCTGATCAGACCGTCTCGCAGAAGTCCCTGACGGGCTTCAGGCTCGCGTTGACCGACGTCAGCCGGTCTGGCACGGTGCTGGTCAGCTGCGCGACCGCCTGAACGCCGCCGGTGGTCGCGAGCAGGTTCGCCCGGATCGCGCTGAGGTGGACGATCACCCGCAGCAATCCGACAGCGGTAATTGCGATGATCAGCGCCGCGATGATCAAAGTCACCCAGGCTGCTGCTGGCATGATCGTTCTCCTAACCCAGAAGCTTGGCGACAGAGCCCGCGTAGCGGACGGCGCCGACGGATATTTCCTTCACCGTGGTGTCGGTCGTGGCCAGGGCGCCAGGCACCGGAGTCAGTTCACCGACCAGCGCTACGCCGCCGGACAGGATGTCGTCGGTCGCGTGCCTGATGCGCTCGACCGCGGCCAGCACCCGGTTCAGCAGGTAGATGACAACAGAAAGCACCACGACCAGCACCGCGTTGCCGATCCACCACAAGACCATGGCTGTCCTCCTCGTTAGCTAGGCCGAAGACGGCCGGTCAGTACGACGCGCGCTGGTAGGGCAGGAAGAACCGGCGGAACACCCGGGCCAGCGCCATCCGTGCTGCCCGCAGGCCCAGGGTGAAGCCGCTTGCCGGACTCGCCGTCGCCGCGGCGAACTGCTCGGCGGACTCGCCCCGCTCGATCCGGTGGATCCGGTCGGCCATGTTGACCGAGAAGTCGTGCATGAGCACGGCGCTGACATCGGAGATCATGCCCCGGCCGTATTGCGCGGCGGCGCCGGACAGTTGCAGGTCCTGGGTGACGTCCACCCGCGTGCCGCGTCCGGTCGTGGTCAGCGCGGCGGTCACGATCATGCTGGCCTGACCGCGGCCCTTCTCATCAGCGCCCGCCGCATGCACGACCACCCGCCTGGCCGCCTCGTCCCGCTCGGTGATGTCGGCAGTGCCGGCGAACCGCAGCCGGACCGGGCCCATCCGGATCGCCACCATGCCCTTGTACTTCTCCCCGCCGAGATCCTCGGTCAGCTCAGCCCCGGGCAGGCACGTGGCGACCTGCGGGATGTTGCCGAAGAACTGCCATACCTTCTCGACCGGCTCGGCGACCTCGAAGTCGTTCTTGATCAGCATCGGGCCTCGCCCTTCAGGTAAGCGGCTGGATCCTTCTCGAACGCCTGACGGCAACCGCCGCAGCAGAAGTAATAGGTGACAGCCTCGTGCTGCAGCGACAAGGTGCCCGGCCCGGCAGTCACGGCCATGCCGCATACCGGGTCGATGCTCTCCGTGTGCGGAACGGCCGCGGCGCTGGCGGGTGCCGCGGCCAGCGCCCCGGTCGCGCGCAACTGCACCAGCTCGGCCAGGATCGCCACGGCGATCTCTGCATGCGTGGTACTGCCAAGGTCAAGACCGGCTGGCACCCGGACCCGGTCCAGTTCCGCTCGCGGCAGGCCGCGGTCGGCCAGGTAACCAAGCACCGCGGCGCCGCGTTTCCGCGAGCCGACCAGGCCAAGGTAGGCCGGGCGGGCGGCCACCGCGCGCTCCAGCACGCCCTCGTCGTCATGGCCCTGGGTGGCGACGACGACGAGCGACTGCTCGTCGACGCCGGCTGCGGCGAAGTCGGCAGCGTCGACCAGCTCAGCGTGCCAGCCCAGGGTCCGGGCCAGGTCCGCCAGCGTTTGCGCCATCGGGGACCGGCCCACCACCACCAGGCGGGGAACGGGCACTACCGGCTCGATGTAAACCTCCAGCGCGCCGTCGCTCTGGCAGGAGACCGGGACGACGGCAACCCCGTCCGGCACCGCGCCGCCGAACTGGCCGGCGCTGCCGAGCAGCAGCAACTCGGCCCGGCCGGTGGCGATGACTTGCCTGGCGGCGCGGATCACCGCGGGCTCCGCGCACGCGCCGCCGATCCAGCCGTGCAGTTCGCCGTCGGCGGTGATGATCGCCCGCGAGCCCTGCTGGCTCGATGACGGTCCCTGGCGCCAGACGACGGTCGCAACCGCGAACGCCTCACCGCGCTGCGTTAGCTCCGCGGCGTGCGCCATGACTTCCCAGCCGTTCATCGCCCAGCCCCGCTAGTCGTCCGAGCGCACCGGCGGCGCACCGGACACGTCCCGGCGGTAGGTGATGGCCTCCCAGACCCGGTCCGGTAGCAGCGGCATGTCCACGTTCCGGACGCCAGTGCCGGAGATCGCGTCCATGACGGCGTTGACGAACGCCGCGGGACCGCCGACGGCCGCGCACTCGCCGATGCCCTTGGCGCCGATCGGGTGATGCGGGCACGGGGTGACGACCTCGCTGTGCAACTCGAAGCCGGGCGTCTCCCAGGCGGTCGGCAGCAGGTAGTCCATGTAGTTCGAGCCGACGCAGTTGCCGTCGGCGTCGAAGGTGATGAACTGCATGTTGGACATCGCGTAGGCCTCGGTGAGACCGCCCATGATCTGGCCTTCCACGATCATCGGGTTAATCCGGACGCCGCAGTCGTCGACCGCCACCATGTTCAGCACGTCCCAGACCCCGGTGTCCGGGTCGACCTCGACGGTGACAATGTAGACGGCGAACGGCCAGGTCAGGTTCGGCGGATCGTAGTAGGCCGTGGCATCAAGGCCCGGCTCCATGCCATCGGGCATGTTGGCGTACGCGGCGACCGCGCACTCCTGGATCGTGACCCCTCGATCCGGGGCGCTGCGGACGTAGAACCGGCCGAGCGCCCACTCGATGTCCTCCTCCGATACCTCGAGGAGGTGCGCGGCCAGCTGCCTGGCCTTGGCCCTGATCTTCCGCGCCACCATGGCCACGGCGGCACCGGCCACCGGCGTGCTGCGGGAGGCGTAGGTGCCCATCCCGAACGGCGCGGTGTCGGTGTCGCCCTCCTCGACCACGATGTCGTCAGCGGGGATGCCAAGCTCGTGCGCGACGATCTGGGCCCACGTCGTCTCGTGGCCCTGGCCCTGGCCGCGGGCGCCGGTCCGGACGATGGCCTTGCCGGTCATGTGCACCTTGAGCTCGGCCGAGTCGAACATCTTGATGCCGAGGATGTCGTACTCCCGGCTGTTCCCCGCGCCGAGCGGCTCGGTCATCGTGGAAATGCCGAGCCCGAGCAGCCGTCCGCGAGAGCGTGCCTCCGCCTGCTGCGCGCGGAAGTTCTCGTAGTCGATCGCCTTCAGCCCGACCTCGAGGCACTTGGCGTACTGGCCGGAGTCGGTGAGGAAGCCGAACGGCGTCCGGTGCGGGAATGCATCGTCTGGCACGAAGTTCATCCGGCGGAACTCCGCCTGGTCCATGCCAAGATCGGCGGCGGCGGCCTGCACCATCCGCTCCTGGAAGAACATCGCCTCGGTCACCCGGAACGAGCACCGGTAGGCCACGCCGCCGGGCGCCTTGTTGCTGTAGGTGCCCCTGGCGGTCAGGTGGGCCACCGGGACGTCGTACGCGGCGAAAGCCGAGTGCATCAAGCCGATCTTGAACTTGCTCGGCTGCGCGTCGGAGAAGAACGCGCCGTGGTCGGCGTCGGTGTGCATCCGGACGGCCAGGATCTTGCCGTCCCGGCGCAGCGCCATCTCGCCCTTCAGGTACACGTCCCGAGCGAACCCGGTCGAGATCAGGTTGCCTGACTTGTCCTCGATCCACTTGACCGGTCGCTCCAGCAGGATCGACGCCAGGATGGAGCAGACGTAGCCGGGGTACACCGGGACCTTGTTGCCGAAGCCGCCGCCGATGTCCGGGGAGATGATCCGGATCATGTGCTCGGGCAGTTCGGCCACCATCGCCACCGCTGCCCGGATGATGTGCGGTGCCTGGGTGGTCATGTAGACGGTCAGCTTGGACGTCGCGCGGTTGAAGTCCGCGATCGAGCCGCAGCACTCGATCGGCGACGGGTGCGACCGCGGATAGTGCAACTCGAGCTTGGATACCAGGTCGGCGGACGCGAATGCCCGGTCGGTACCGTCCCGGTCGCCGACCTCCCAGTCGTAGATCACGTTGTCCGGCTGGGTTTCCTTGTCGTCGCGGATGACCGGAGCGCCGTCGGCCACCGCCTGCGCCGGGTTCACGATGACGGGCAGCGGCTCGTAGTCGACGACGATCGCCTCGCACGCGTCCTTGGCGATGTACGGGTCGTCCGCGATGACGCACGCGACTTCCTGGCCCTGGAATCGCACCTTGTCGGTGGCCAGCACGGCCTGGGTGTCGTAGGACAGCGTCGGCATCCAGGCGAGGTTGCGGCTGGCCATCATCTCGCCGGTGAGCACCAGGTGCACGCCGGGGATGTCCCAGGCCTTGCTGGCGTCGATCGACTTGATCCGGGCGTGCGCGAGCGGGCTGCGCAAGATTTCCATGTGCAGCATGCCGGGCAGCACGATGTCATCGGTGTAGTTGCCCTTACCGCGGATGAACCGGCTGTCCTCGACCCGCTTGCGGCTGGCGCCGAGCCCGCCGATCTTGATTTCGTCTACTGCCTGCGACATGTCGTCTCGTTCCCGTCTTCGTCGGCTAGCCGGGTCAGTCCGCCGGTGCCTGCGCGCGCAGCTTCGCCGCCGCCCAGAGCACCGACTTGACGATGTTCTGGTAACCGGTGCAGCGGCACAGGTTCCCCGACAGCGCCCAGCGGACCTCTTCCTCGGTCGGGTCCGGGTTGCGGTCAAGCAGTGCCTTCGCCGCCAGCATCATGCCGGGCGTGCAGAACCCGCACTGCAGGCCGTGCTCTTCCCTGAAGCCCTCCTGCAGCGGGTGCAGTTCGCTGGCCGAGGCAAGGCCCTCGACGGTCTGGATCTCCCGGCCGTCCACCTGCACGGCCAGCATCGTGCAGGACTTGACCGCCTGGCCGTCGACCAGAACCGTGCAGGCACCGCAGTTCGTCGTGTCACAGCCGGTATGGGTGCCGGTGAGCCTGAGGCCCTGCCGGATCAGGTGCGCGAGCAGCAGCCGCGGCTCGACCTCGGCGATCTTCTTCTCGCCGTTCACGGTGAACTTGATCCGGCGCATCGGCACCTGCGCCGCGGCGTCGTCGCCGCGATCGGAGTAGACGGTTGTCATGATCAGGCCGCCCTTTCCGCCGGCTCGGCGGTGCATCTGGTGAGAATGCGCTCGACAAACGTCGCCACCATGTGCCGCTTGTACTCGGCGCTGCCCCGGTGGTCGGTGCGCGGGCGGGCCGCCTCGGCGGCCGCCTCGGCGGCCGCCGATATCGACTCCGTGGTCAGCGAGTGTCCGGTCAGCGCCGCTGCCGCCTCGGTGGCCGCGATGGTCGACCCGCCGACTCCGGTCAGCGCGATTCCCGCTCGCCGCACGACCTCACCCGAGGTCTCCAGCGAGACTGCGACGCCGACGGTGGCGAAGTCGCCGACGCGCCGCTCCAGCTTGAGGTAACCGCCGCGGCGCTCGCCCTGGGCAGCCGGGATGACCGCCTCGACGGCGATTTCGTCGGGCGCCAGCAGGTTCTGGAACGGCCCGGTGACGAAGTCGGTCATCGGGATCGACCGGCGGCCGGCCGGACCCTGCGCCACGACGGAGCCGCCGAGCGACAGCACCACAGAGGCCCAGTCGCCCTGCGGGTCGGCGTGACACAGCGACCCGACCAGGGTTCCCCGGTTGCGCACGATCGGGTCAGCGATCAGCGGCGCGGCCGCGGCCATCGTGGGCTGTGTCCGCGCCAGCAGCTCAGAGCGCTCCAGGTCGGCGTGGCGGCAGAGCGCGCCGATCCGGAGCGTGCCGTCCGGGTCGGCGCGGTGGTAGCTAAGGCCAGGCAGGTTGTTGATGTCCACGACCAGCTCGGGCGCGGCGAACCGGAGCTTCATCAGCGGGACGAGGCTCTGACCGCCGGCCAGCACCTTGGCGTTGTCGCCGCCGGCGGCAAGCAGCCGGATCGCCTCGGCGGCGGAATGCGGCGCCTCGTACCGGAACCGCGACGGGTACATAGGTTTCCTCCGGTCCTTGTGGCCGTGCCGGTCTTACCTCGGGGCCATGCGCGCGAGTCAGCCCGCTTGCGGTTCCTGGCCGGCCGGCGATGCCGGGTCGGCGACTGCCACCGGCCCGGACTCGTAGTCGGGGTCGGGCCGGGGTCGCTGGTGCGGCGGCCATGGGCCCGCCACTGGCTGGCCGGCAATCTTCAGATAGTCGATCAGCTCGGGCCAGGCCCACACGGTGGGGCTCTTGCCGGTCTTCGGCGCATGCTCCACTAGCTCGTACAGCCGCGGGTTTCCCCTGCTCTTGCCGTCGGACTCGATCCGCATCCGCGCACCCCCAGCCGGGTAAGGTGACAGTGCATCCTGCGCCTTCTCCGGCACTACGGCAACAGGCCAATAAGTTGTCACTTAACTGCACAGCTACCCGGTTACGGAGTACAGGCAACTAGGAGGCTTTTCAGCTCCAGATGGTCACGTACACCGGTGGCTTGAACCGGGATGGCGAAACTCCGGCCGACGGCGAGCGCATCAGCTGCATGGCCTCCGGCGTGCCGAGGAACCGTCGCAGCGCGCTGGCCGCGGCACTGCGGTGGTCTCGCTCCAGCAGCGTCGCGTGCCAGCAGGCGTCGGCCGGCAGTCCGGGCAGCTCGACCAGCGACAGCTCACCCCGGCGCAGCTGCTGCGACACCAGGTGCTCGATCGCCGGCGCGGCGCCCGCCCCGTCGGCTGCCGCGGCCCAGGCGGCCGTCTGGCTGGGGAAGACGCCGACGTTGCTTTCCGGCACGCCGAGCTGCGCCAGCAGCCGGGCGGCCTGGCTGCCGGGATCGGTGCCCTCGGGGCCGAGCAGCCAGCGCCACTGCCGGGCCCCGCCGCGCAGCCGCGAGTGCCCGGCAGTCACCACGACCAGCCGGTACTTGAATATGGGCTCGCTCACCACCGGCATGGCCTGCTCGGCTGCGAGGCCGGGCCCGAAGGCGACGTCGGCGAGGCGGTTAGCGACCAGCACCGCCTGCTCGCCGCAGGCCGCGACGCCGGTTGACACCTCGACCGGGCCGGGGAAACGGCGGGCGAAGGCTTCGAGCAGCGGGCCGGCCACGAACTCGGCGAACGTCGACGTCGCGACGACGCGCAGCTGCTCCGGCGCCCCTTGCGCGGCGCGGACTGCCGCGTGCGCCTCGGCGCCGAGCACGACGATCTGTGACGCCGTGGCCAGCAGCCGGGAGCCGCCTGGCGTCAGCGTCATGCCGGCCGGCCCGCGGGTGATCAGCTGGTCGCCGAGGTGCTGGCGCAGCGCCGTCAGCGCCTGAGACACGGCCGGCTCGCTGACCCCGAGCGCACCCGCCGCCGCTGTCACCGAGCCGAGCCTTGCCACCAGGACGAACGCGTTGAGCTGGGTGAGCGTCACGGCAGTTGCCTTGCGGGCGTACGCCCGGCATGTGCCGGCCCGGCGAGCCGCGCATACCTTCGTAGACTCATGCGCAGGGAGGGCGATGCGGTGCAAGTCCCCGCGCAGGTCGAATACGAACGGGCAGGCAGCGTCGAGCACGCGCTCACGCTGCTAGCCAGGTATGGCCCGGCGGCGCGGGTGCTGGCCGGCGGGCACAGCCTGATACCCATGATGAAGCTGCGCCTGGCACAGCCGGAGGTGCTGATAGACATCAACGGGATCACCGACCTCTGCTATATCAACCTAACCGGTACACAGCTGCGGATCGGCACGCTTACCCGGCATGCGCAGCTGCTGGAGTCATCGGTCGCGGGCGAGCACTTCGCGATCCTGCACGACGCTGAGCGGGTCATCGCAGACCCGATCGTGCGCAACTGGGGGACGGTCGGCGGGTCGCTGTGCCAGGCCGACCCGTCCGAGGATCTGTCGGCCGCGTTCGCCGCGATGAAAGGCACGATGATCATCCATGGCCCGGACGGCAGCCGCGAGGTTTCCGCGCGCGAGTTCCACGCCGGCCCGTACGAGACGGTAGTGGGGTCCTCGGAGCTGCTGACTGAGATCAGGCTGCCGATCAGGCCGGGCGGCGGCAGCGGGTACCGTAAGGTATCGCGCCGGGCCGGAGACTGGCCGGTCGTGGCCGCCGGGGCAGCGCTCTTGCTGGACGGCGACGTCATTACTGACGCCGGCATCGGGCTGACCGCCGTCGGAGCCACCCACTTCGCCGCCGCCGAGGCGGAGGGCTTCCTGCGCGGCCGGACCGCCACGCCGCAGACGCTGGCCAGGGCCGGCCAGATAGCCGCCGAGAACTGCCGGCCGGTCAGCGATCAGCGCGGCCCGGCGGACTACAAGCGTCACCTGGCGTGCGAACTCACCACCAGGGTGCTGGGAGTCGCCGTCGCGCGGGCCCGCGGGCTGACGACATGAAGGTCACGCTGACGGTCAACGGCACCGAGTACGCCCGCGACGTCGAGCCCCGGTTGCTGCTCATCCACCTGCTGCGCGACGAGCTTGGCCTGACCGGCTCGCACTGGGGATGCGACACCTCGAACTGCGGTGCCTGCGTGGTCTGGCTGGATGACACGCCGGTGAAGTCGTGCACGGTGCTCGCCGTGATGGCCGACGGCCGCCGGGTGCTGACCGTCGAAGGCCTCGCCAACGGCGCCAGCCTCGATCCGGTCCAGCAGGGGTTCGCGCAATGCCACGGACTGCAGTGCGGCTTCTGCACTCCGGGCATGATGCTCACCGCCCGCTGGCTGCTGAACAACAACCCGCATCCGTCGCCGTACCAGGTGCGCGAGGCGATCTCCGGCCAGGTCTGCCGGTGTACCGGGTACGAGAACATCGTCAAGGCGGTGCTCTGGGCCGCCGAGTATGAGGCGGCTGAGCACGGGGCGGCTGAGCACGGGGCTGGCGGATGACCGGTCCCGGCGTAGCAGGGCAGGAGACCGGGGCGTACGGGGCAATCCCGCGAAAGGAAGACGCCCGGTTCGTCCGGGGTCAGGGAACGTTCGTCGACGACATCAGCCTGCCCGGCATGCTGCACGGGGCGATCCTGCGCAGCCCGCTGGCGCACGCCCGCATCATCTCGGTCGATGCCAGCGCTGCCCTAGCCCACCCGAAGGTCGAGGCGGTGCTGACCGGAGCCGACCTGGCCGGCCGCGGCCTCGCCTGGATGCCGACGCTGTCGGCGGACGTGCAGGCAGTGCTGGCCACCGACAAGGTGCGATTCCAGGGCCAGGAGGTCGCGTTCGTGGTCGCGCAGGACCGTTATGCGGCCAGGGACGCGCTGGAGCTCATCGCGGTGGAGTACGAGCCGCTGCCGCCCGTCATCGACGCCCGGACCGCACTGGCCGAGGACGCGCCGCTGGTACGGGATGACCTGGCCGGCCGGGCCGACAATCGCGTCTTCGACTGGAACGCCGGCGACAAGACTGCTACCGATGCGGTGTTCGCAACCGCTGAGGTGACCGTCGGCTGCGATATGGTCTATCCCCGTTCCCACCCTGCTCCGCTGGAGACCTGCGGAATCGTCGCCGCTTCGGATGCCGTCACCGGACGGCTCACCGTCTGGTCCACCTCGCAGGCACCGCACGCGCACCGGACCTTGTACTCGGTGATCACCGGACTGCCGGAGCACAAGATCCGGATCGTGTCGCCGGACCTCGGCGGCGGGTTCGGCAGCAAGGTGCCGGTCTATCCCGGCTACCTGTGCGCGATCGTGGCGTCGATGGTCACCGGGCGGCCGGTGAAGTGGGTAGAGGACCGCTCGGAGAACCTCATGTCGACCGCGTTCGCCCGCGACTACCACATGCACGGCGAGATCGCGGCGACCGCGGACGGCCGCATTCTCGGCGTGCGCGCCCGGGTGCTGGCCGACCACGGGGCGTTCAACGCGACCGCGCAGCCGACCAAGTACCCGGCCGGCTTCTTTCACATCTTCACCGGCTCCTACGACCTGCAGGCCGCATTCTGCGAGGTCACCGGTGTCTACACGAACAAGGCGCCGGGCGGCGTGGCCTATTCGTGCTCATTCCGCGTCACCGAGGCCGTCTACCTGGTCGAGCGGCTCGTCGACCTGCTGGCGCGCGAGCTAGAAATGGATCCGGCACAGCTGCGGATGCGCAACCTGCTGCGACCGGAGCAATTTCCCTACACCTGCCCGACCGGCTGGCAGTACGACTCGGGCGACTATCCGCGGGCGCTCGCGCTCGCGATGGATCTGGCCGGCTATCAGGAACTGCGGCGTGAGCAGGCGGAACGGCGCGGCCGCGGTGAATACATGGGCATCGGGATCAGCTTCTTCACCGAAGGCGTCGGCGCGGGGCCGCGGGCGCACATGGACATCCTCGGCCTCGGCATGGCTGATGGCGCCGACCTGCGCGTGCACCCCACCGGGAAGGTGGTGCTCGCGGTTTCGGTGCAGACCCAGGGGCAGGGGCACGAGACTACCTTCGCCCAGCTCGTAGCCCACGAGCTGGGGCTGACCCCGGACGACGTGGAGGTCGTGCACGGTGACACCGACCGGACCCCGTTCGGCCTCGGCACCTACGGTTCCAGGTCCACTCCGGTGTCGGGCGCGGCCGCGGTGCTGGCGGCGCGGAAGGTGCGTGACCGGGCCCGGCTGGTGGCTGCGGCGATGCTGGAGCTGTCCCCGGACGACCTGGATTGGCTGGACGGCAAGTGGCGGGTGCGCGGTGATCCGGACCGGGGGGCGGGGATTGCCGAGATTGCCATGGCCGCGCACTCCTCGCTCGAGCTGCCCGACGGGGTGGAGGGTCACCTGGACGCGTCCGCCGTGTACAACCCGCCGAACCTGACCTTCCCGTTCGGGGCCTACATCTGCGTGACCGACGTAGACCCGGGGACCGGCGAGGTCACGGTGCGCCGGTTCATCGCGGTCGACGACTGCGGCGTGCGGATCAACCCGATGATCGTCGAGGGTCAGGTGCACCGCGGCCTGGCGGACGGCATCGGCATGGCACTGATGCAGGCGATTGCCTTCGACGAGAACGGCAACTGCCTCGGCGGGTCGTTCATGGACTACCTGCTGCCCACCGCGCTGGAGTGCCCGTCGCCCGAGCTGGGCGCGACCGTGACGCCGTCCCCGCATCACCCGGTCGGCGCTAAGGGCATCGGCGAGTCGGCCACTGTCGGATCGCCGCCCGCCGTGGTGAACTCGGTCGTGGACGCGCTGGCTCCGTTCGGCGTCCGGCATGCGGATATGCCGCTCACACCGGCTAATGTGTGGCGCGCGATCCAGGGCCGTCCGGTGCGGCCTGACTTGGCTGTCAGCTGAGCCGGGAATCTTCGCGGCGGCTGGAGAGCTAAAAGACGCGTAAGAGCGGTGCGGTCCTTGATCGATGTTGGATTGGTGTTGCTATAGCGACACTAGATTCACATCGATCATGAAGCTCGATAGCGGGGACCGTCCGCGGCGTCGCTACCAGCGACGATGATTTCTCATAGATGATGGTGAAATGAGCGATCTCGCCGAGCTACTGCCGGACGTACCGACCTTGCTGGCCGCGCTTGACGGCGTCAGCTACCTGGCGGACGAGCCGCTCGGTACAGCGCTGTTCCTCGCCGCCCGGATGGGACAGCCGATCCTGCTGGAGGGCGAGCCGGGCGTCGGCAAGACCGAGGCCGCCAAGGCGCTCGCCGATGTGCTGGACACACCGTTGATCAGGCTGCAGTGCTATGAGGGGCTGACCTCCGCCGAGGCGCTGTACGAATGGAACTACCCGCGTCAGTTGCTGGCCATCCGGCTGGCCGAGGCCAGGGGCGAGGCGCCCCGCGAGGCAGACCTGTTCAGCGACGACTACCTGCTGGAGCGCCCGTTGCTGGCCGCGCTCGACCATCCCGGTCCGCGCCCGGCGGTGCTGCTGATCGACGAGGTCGACCGGGGCGACGACGAGTTCGAAGCCTTCCTGTTCGAGTTGCTCGCTGAGTCCGCGGTCACGATCCCCGAACTCGGGACCCGGAGGGCTGCCTATCCGCCTGTCGTGGTGCTGACCTCGAACCGCACCAGGGACCTGCACGACGCGCTGAAGCGACGCTGCCTCTATCACTGGATTGACTACCCCGACGTCGGCCGCGTCGCGGCCATCATCCGGCGCAGGGTCCCTGCGGCGGGTGAGCGGCTGGCGGCTCAGGTCGCGGCTGGCGTGCACCGGTTGCGGGGCCTTGACCTCGCCAAGCCGCCCGGCGTCGCGGAGGCCATCAGCTGGGCGAACGCCCTGCAGGTACTCGGAGCCGCCGAGCTCGACGCGAACGCTGCCAGGCAGACCATGGGAACGGTGCTCAAGTACGCCGAGGACTTGCAGGCCGCCAGGGCAGCCGACATCGCTGCCGTCGTCGGCCACGGGTCCGGCGATGGCTGACGAGCGCCACGAGGCAGCACCGGCGGCCGGCCCCGGCGACGGCGACCTGGCCGAACTGGCGGCGCGATTTGGCGCCGCACTGCGCCTGGCCGGGCTTCCGGTCGGCCCCGGCCGCACCGAGCGGTTCGCGGCTGCGGTTACCCTGGTCCAGCCCGGCAACAGGCGAGAACTGTTCAACTGCGCGCTGGCGACTCTCGTCTCCGCCAAGGATCAGGCAGACACCCTCAAGACGGTCTTCACCAGCGTTTTCGGCTCGCTGGACGCGGCCGGCGACCTGACCGCACTGGATCTGCCCGGGCACGGGAAGCCGCAGCCAGTCCTCATCTCCGAAGCGGCCGCGCTGGCGCGCATGCATGGTGACACGGTCACGCTGAGCCCGGATGGCCAGGCCGAAGGCAACGACGCCGATGAGGCCGGCGAGGTGGAGCGTCCCTATCTCGGCAGCCCGGTGGAGCGGCTCGCCGGTACCGACTTCGCCGAGCTGTCCGGCGAAGAGCTGGCCATGCTGGCATCGGCTATGCACGAGATCACGCTGGCGGTGCCGACCCGCCGGTCCAGGCGGCGCAGGCCGCGGCCCGGCGGGAGCCGCACCGACATGCGGGCGACCCTGCGGCAGGCCAGGCGTACCGGCGGGCACGCCTTCAGGCTCATCGGAGAGGTGCCGGCCAAGCGACCCCGGCGGCTTGTCGTGCTGTGCGACATCTCCGGGTCGATGGAGCCTTATGCCAGGGCCATGATCCAGCTGCTGTACTGCGCGGCGGGGGGCGCCGATGCGGAGGTGTTCACCTTCGCGACCAGGCTGACGCGGCTGACCGCCGCGCTTGCCCGGTCGACGCCGGCGATCGCGCTCGCCCGAGCCGCCATGGCCGCGCCGGACTGGCACGGCGGCACTCAGATCGGCAAGGCCCTCAAGGACTTCAACGACCGTTTCGGCCGGCGGGGCATGGCCCGCGGCGCTGTCGTGCTGATCATCTCCGACGGCTGGGATACCGGCGATCCGGAGGTCGTCCGGCGGGAGATGCAGCGGCTGTCGCTGGTCGCGTTCCGGGTGGTATGGATGAACCCGCGCACTAAGAGCACGGCCTACCAGCCGCTGGCGGGCGGCATGGCCGCTGCCTGGCCCTACTGCGACAGCGTGGTGAGCGGCCATTCACTGCGGGCAATCGGCCGGCTTGCGGCGGCGCTAGCGGATCCGGTGCGTCGCCGTTCCGAGGTTCACGCGGTGGATCCCGTCGAGTCGCTCGCCAGCACGACCCCGTCGCGCGGGCGCTAGTCCTCGCCGTCGCTGCTCCAGCCCCGCCGGATCTCCCGCCGGCGCGCTCGCATCTCGTCGCGCACCTCGCGGCGCCGGTCCCGGATCTCGCCGAGCACCTCATGCGGTTGCAACGGCCCGGCCAGGCCGACAGCCGGACTGGCGCTTCCTTTGCTGCCCTTACGCTTGCGCGGCTTGCGCTTGACCTCGATGCCACCAAGGACGCAAGCGCCTTCGATGCGCAACACGGGGGCATCCGGGCTGTCCGCATCCTCCGCGTTTCCGGCGATTTCACGGCCGCCCAGGATCGCGACGCCGTTGTCAACGACCCGCATCTCGGGCGGTACGGTCACCTCGACGCCGCCGAGGATCGAGGTTGCCCTCAGGATGACCTCCTGACCGGGCAGCACAGCATCCCTGAAGTCCAGCTCGGCTCCGCCGAAGATCGTGAGCACGTTGATCACCGGCTCGGGGTGCCAGGCGCCCTTGCGGGTGGCGCCACCGAAGATCGCGATGATGCGCTCGCCGCGGCCTGGCCTGGCCAGCTCGCGGCTAGCCGCCGCGGGAGTCGCCAGCCTGGCGGGCTGCCCGGGCAGGTCGTCGAGCAACGGCATCAGGTCGGCGTGCGTCTTCGCGGCGTAGATCGCATCGAGCCGGGCCGAGTGCTCCTCGGCGGTAAGGCGGCCTTCAGCCAGCGCGTTGTTGATCACGGCCGCGGCTGAGTCGCGGTCGGCGTCGGATGTCCGCAGCCGCGAATTCGCGTTGAAGTCCCGGGGGTCCATGCAGTTATTGTCTGCCATACCCGTCGGCAGATGGAACTGGAGACGCAATGGGTCACGTGGAGGCGGCTCACTTGAGCCACACCCTGCCAGATGGCCGGGCGCTGCTCGACGATGTCTGCTTCCGGGTCGGCGACGGAATCGTGGCAGCTCTGGTGGGGCCTAACGGCGCGGGCAAGACCACCCTGCTGCGCCTGGTCTCAGGCGACCTGACGCCGCAGGCCGGCACCGTGAGCTCTAGCGGGGGCCTGGGCGTGATGCGCCAGTTCGTCGGCGGTATCCGGGACTCCAGCTCGGTGCGTGACCTGCTGCTATCGGTCGCCCCACCGCGTGTCCGCGCCGCGGCCCAGCGGCTTGACGCGGCCGAGCTGGCGATGATGGAGCGCGACGACGAGCCGACCCAGATGCGCTATGCAACGGCGCTGACAGAGTGGGGCGACGCCGGCGGCTATGAGACCGAGGTCCACTTCGACGCCTGCTGCATGGCAGCGCTCGGCGTCAGCTATGACCGGTGCCAGTGGCGCGAGGTCGCCACGCTGTCGGGCGGCGAGCAGAAGCGGCTGGTGCTGGAATCGCTGCTCCGAGGCAAGGACGGGGTCCTGCTCCTGGACGAACCGGACAACTACCTGGATGTGCCCGGCAAGGTCTGGCTCGCGGAACAGCTGGCGACGACGCCCAAGGCCGTCCTGCTCGTCAGCCACGACCGTGAGCTTCTTGCGGCCTGTGCCGAACGGATCATCACGGTCGAGGACCGGCACGTCTGGGTGCATGGCGGCGGCTTCGCCGGCTACGCGGCGGCCCGGCGAGAACGAAACGAGCGGCTGGACGAGCTGCGGCGGCGCTGGGACGAAGAACACGAGAAGCTGCGTCAGCTCGTGCTGATGTACCGGCAGAAGGCCTCCTACAACGCGGACATGGCCTCCCGGCTCCAGGCTGCGGTCACCCGGTTGCGCAAGTTCGAGGAGGAAGGGCCGCCTGAGCTCGCGCCGAAGGAGCAGAACGTGCGGATGCGGCTGCGCGGCGGTCGCACCGGCAAGCGGGCGGTGATCTGCGAGGGTCTGGAGCTGACCGGCCTCATGCGGCCGTTCGATCTGGAGGTCTGGTACGGCGAGCGAGTCGCCGTTCTCGGCTCCAACGGATCCGGCAAATCACATTTCCTCCGCCTGCTCGCGGGCGATGAGTCGGTAGCGCACCAGGGCATCGCCAGGCTCGGAGCCCGGGTGGTGCCCGGGATGTTCGCCCAGACGCACGCGCGGCCCGAGCTGGCCGACCGGGCCCCGCTTGAGGTCCTGATGACCGAGCATGCGCTGCTCATCAACCAGGCCATGGCAGCCTTGTCGCGCTATGAACTGACAAACTGCGCGCGACAGTCGTTTGCCTCGCTGTCCGGCGGTCAGCAGGCCCGGCTGCAGATCCTGCTGCTCGAACTGGCTGGATCTACGCTGCTGCTGCTCGACGAGCCGACCGACAACCTTGACCTGGCCAGCGCTGAAGCACTGCAGGATGGACTGGAGTTCTACTCAGGCACAGTAGTGTGCGTTACCCATGACAGATGGTTTGCGAAGTCTTTTGACCGTTTTCTGGTTTTTGGCGGCGACGGCGCGGTTTACGAGTCTCCGGGCCCGGTGTGGGACGAGACGCGAGTGGACCGGCCACGCTGAGCCGGCGGCTTGCTAGGCTGCATGAGTCTCGGGGGGATGTAAATCAGACGCCGGCTTCTCCGGAAGCCGGAGCCGGAAGGATCAAGCACCGTGAAGAAGCTGCTCGTGATAGTCGTGCTCGGACTGAGCGCGTTCGCCGTATGGCGGAAGGTCAAGGCGGATCGCGCCGAGCTTGACCTGTGGACCGAGGCGACGACTGCTGACGACTGATCTGCCTGCGGGCCCGTGGGTGAACGGCATGACTGACCGGCCGGACATCACGCTGGCCTGCTGTGGCCTGATCGGCACGCTGGTCGCTGACGATGGCCTCGTCGAACGGTCTTATGCCGAGGCCATCGCCACCCAGGGCGTCGTCAGCGGGACAAGCGCGTTCGCCCGCCGGATGGCACAGGTCCATCAGGTTCGCGGCCGGTCCGCTGTCGACGTGCTCCGGCTGCTGTTCCCGGACAACGAGGCTCGTGCGCAGGCTGCCGCGCTGGCCTTCGACCGCGCGCTGACCGACGCCATCGGCCGGGTCGCGATCCAGCCGCTGCCCGGGGCGCTTGACGTGCTCGATCGACTGCGGGCGGCTGGCATCCGGGTGTGCGTGCTGACGAGCCTGCCGAGGCGCGTGCTTGACCTCGTCCTCGATGCTGCGGCGCTGCGCCCTCACACTGACCTTGAGCTGAGCGGCGACGACGGCGTGCGGAGAGGCTTCCCGGCGCCAGATCTGGTCCTTACGGCCGTGCTGCAGGCCGGAGCGGGATCAGTCGGCGAGGTGGCGGTTATCCACAGCACGGGAGCTGGTGTGGAAAGCGGTCGCCGGTCCGGCGCGAGCATCGTGGCCGGGGTCCTGTCCGGACCGCACTCGGCGCGCCGGCTGCGGGCAGCCGGCGCCACCGACATTCTGGACAGCATCGCCGACCTGCCGGGCCTGGTGCCGCTCAAGGATGGCGCGGACCGGCGACCTGAGCCTGCCGCCGCAGAGACAAGCGACTCTGGCCGGGCTCAGCCCCCGCTTAATGGGTCGGCGAAGCCGGGCGCTTCAGGCGTCAGCGTCCCGCCGCAGGTACCCCTCGGGCGTCGTATCTCGGAACTGTAGCTCGGCCGCTGGCGAGGCTGGAAGTCAGCGCGGCCACTGAATGATAAGATCACAAATCGGCCGCGTGACCCGCGGCTCCTGGGGCTATAGCTCAGCTGGAAGAGCACCTGCTTTGCAAGCAGGGGGTCAGGGGTTCGAGTCCCCTTAGCTCCACCAGACCAGGCATTTTGCCGGTCTGGGGCATCCTCGTCTGATGCGGTGAGTGTCTAACTGCGTGACTGACGTCGCCGGAGGTGCTGGCGGTCACTGGCCAGGGCGCTCACTCGGTGGGGAAGATGCGGTCCATGGCGACGGCGCCAGCCTGGAGAACGGGCCGGATCTGCTTTCGGTAGACGAGTTCGGTCACCGCTGTGCTGCTGTGGCCGACCAGCCGTGATATCTCCTCCACCGGGATGCCGTTATCTGAGAGCAGCGACACCTTCGTTATCTGTACTGGACTTCGCAAAGTGCCTGGTAGATGCCCATTTTCGGAACCGAGGCACGTGAGCCACGTAAGGTCAAAAGCAGCATCGAAGAGAGAAAGACCCTGGTACCGGCCCCGCAGCACGTACCTCACCGAGTACCGGATACTCATGAGGCACGATGCGGCAAGCCCCGGATTCCGGCGTGCCTCGGGCCGAAAACGCGGTACAGATAACCGCCGAGTGCCTCAGGACGTGGGGAGTGATCTTCTTGCTGGTCAGTGCCGGGCAGGTGCGGGCGGCCTTGGCGGCGTAGACGGCGAGGCGCTGCTGCAGGGCGTCGTGGCTGAGCGGCCCGCAGCGGCTGGTGATGAACAGCGGGTCGCCGGGTGCGCCTGCGCGCTCGGCGAGCCAGGCCCGCAGCGTGGCGACGGTGGCGGGAGTGAGCGGGGTG
>DAHVAR010000106.1 GCA_027314515.1 Actinomycetota bacterium | reverse complement strand
GCCTCATCCACGAATACGACCGGGCTGCCTGAGGTCGGCACCCCCGGCCCGAACAGCGCGTTCGACGCGTTGGCCGTCCGCGACCATCCACAGCTCGGACGATGGGCCGCCGGCCTCCATCACGTCCTACTCGACGTGACCCGCAAAGCGCTCGTGCCATCGGCTGCTCCGACGGATGGCGGTCCCGGCAAGCTCCCCCGCACCTCCGGCATCGAGTTCTTGGACCCTTCAGGACCGACAACGAGCACCTCCAAGCCTTCGCGGCCAGCGACCCGCACCGCCAGATCATCGCCAGACTCAGGCCCCTGATGGGACAGACCCGGTTCTCCACCTCCACCCTGGTCGGCTCCGCGATCCCGGCCACATGGCCGCAGCGCAAAGCGCCTGTCGCCTGAACCGACGCCTGACGAGCCCGGGGCTGCCCTCCCACCCAGCGGCTGCTTCCACCTTCACGCCGAAAGAAACCACCATGAGCATGAGCGACCGGTCCTTGTCACTCAACGGCTGGGACATCCGCCACAACGCCGAGGTCGCATGGATACCGTGGGGTGCCAACAGCGACGCCTACGTCAATATCCTCGGAGAGGCCGACGGCTACACGGTCGCGCTCATTCGCGCCGACACCGGTTACACGACCGCTCCCCATGAGCACGCGCACGCTGAGTTCCTCCTTCTACCTCCTTGATGGAGCCATCCGAAACGAGGGGCAGACCCTCACGAGCGGCGACGCCTACGCCGCCGCGACGGGATCGGGGCACATCGATTTCGAAGTCCAGGCTCCACCGACGTACATCTCGATCTTCCGGCTCTGGTCAGGCCCCGAAAGACGGCCAATGTTGCCTGATGCGGGCACTACCCCTCCCGCAGCCCAGCTACCTTCCCGACCGGCCCCAAGACGGCCTGCTGACAGATCGGCTACGGGACAATGCTGCCCGCATGGACGCGTGTTCGGCGCCTCCACCTGCCATACCCTTGCACTGTGGCGTACTACCTGGTCACCGTGGCTCACGGTCCCACCTGGCGATCCGACCGTCCTCGCCGAGCACAAGATGGCTTCGACGAGCACGCAACGTTCATGGACGCACTCGTCAGCAAGGGCACGGTCCTGCTGGGAGGACCGGTCGGCGACGACGTCGACAATGGAGACGCACTTCTGGTCATAAGCGCCGACGACGAGGCGGCCGTACACGCCGCCCTAGCGGGCGACCCGTGGCTGGACACCGTCCTGGCCATCACCAGGGTGCAGCTTTGGACGTTGTGGCTGCGATCGAGGGCCGTTTGAACCCGAACGGACAACTGCGGATCATCCAGGGGAGGAACCGACCGGGCACCGCGGCGGCGCTCGCCGCCTGCGCCGTGGGCTCGGCGTACGCCGGCGTCAGCGCGTACTGGGCCTCGGGCGGTACCTGGCTCGTCTCGACGGTCGGGGCCTCGCTCGAACGACCAGGCGGCCAGGGTCCGGTTGCCGTCGTCGGTGTGTGGACGGCGGTCGTGCTGAAACTGCTCGCCGCCCTGGTCCCTCTCGTCGTGGTCCGCGCCGTCTCGGAGGGAAGCTGGGCTCGGCGCGCGACGATCCTGGCGGGGGTTGAGACTGCCGTCCTCGTCGTCTACGGCTTCACGTGGAGCGCCACCGAGATCCTGGTTGAGATCTTCAGCAGCCCTCCCGCTGCTGAGCGGCGGGCCTACGCCTGGCACGCGTACCTGTGGGACCCGTGGTTCCTCCTCTGGGGCCTCCTCGCCGCTGCTGCACTTCTTCGCCGTCGCAGCGGGGCTCGCGCACGGAGCCACCGGCCTCTAGTCCGCCACGACGGCTCTCTTGTGGCCGATCAGGACCCCTGCTGAGGGGGGAACAGGGCGCTGACGGCGCGCAGGATGACAGCATGAATCGCTGCCTTGTCCTCCGTGTCCGGCTCGGTGGACAGGTTATCGACCTCGAGTCCCGCCATCAGTTCGAGCAGGAGTTGTGCGTCAACGGCCGGATGGGACGACCCGAGCTTCCTCGCGATGCTACTCAGCTCGCGCTGCATCGCTTGCTGCCAGAAGCGGGACAAGTTCGCCAGCTCGGGTTCCCGAGTTGCCCCTATCAATAGCTCATATTCGCTGATCAGCTGACGCCGGTGCTCGGTGAGCCCGCCGAGCAGGAAGCTCGTCAGCTGGTCGCTCAGCTGCCGGACAGACGGCTCGGCCGGCAGTTGGCGGATGGCGAGCAGCACCCGTTCTGTCTCGCGCGACGCATGGACGCGGAATGCATCGGCGATGAGGACCGACTTTGAGCTGAAATAGTAGGTGATGGCTCCGAGCGGCATTTCCGCCTCAACGGCTAGCGACCGCATGGTTAGTGCTGCCAGGCCGTCGCGGCCGACAATCCGTAGCGCGGCGTCGAGGATCTCGATCTTGCGCTCGCGGCCCCGGCGGCTGAACCGGCGGCTGCTTCCGCCTTGACCATCGCCGGACGGCACCGCGACAAGTGGTGCCGGACGCTGTGCTGTCTCCGTCATTTGGCCTCTCTGACCTGGAATACCGGGCGTTGACCGCCCTCTGGCCTTCATTGTACGATCGTCCGAAACTCGTACGAGCGTACAGGAACTTGCCTTTGGCTGACGGAAGGGACGGATGCTATGCCTGGTACCGAGCCTGATGCGGCACCGTCCGCAGCGGGGCTAGCGGCCTCAAGCGGACACTCGGCACTGACGTCCGCGGCCGACGGGTCACGGCATGAACTGGAGCCGGACGCCATCGGGCTGGTGCAGAGCACGGTCCTGTCAGTCGCGTCGTCGGCTCCGACGGCGTCGATGACGATCTCGATCGGCGCGCTGCTGGTCGCCTCGGCATATGGCGGCGCAATCACCATCCTGATCGTCTTGCTGCCTATGCTGGCCATCGCTTACTCCTACTCACGGCTAAACAAGTGGGATCCGAACTGCGGTGCCTCATACGTCTGGGTTGGTCGCTCCATGGGCCCTTACCTGGGCTTCATGGTCGGATGGGTGGTGCTGGCGGCGACGATCTACGGTGACATCGCCAGCGCACTTCCCGTCGGGCCGGCGTTCTTGTCGATCGTCGGCCTCAACCCCGCAAGCCGGATAGGGGCCGTCCTCGCCGCGACGGCGCTGTGCGGCGCGGTCATCCTGATCGCCGTTGTAGGGATCGTGATATCGGCCCGATTCCAGGTCGCCATGTTCGCTCTCGAGTACGCCATCTTGTTTGTGTTCATGGCCATCGGGCTGTGGAAGACCTTCGTCACCCACCCGATCGGCTTCGTGCACCCGTCGCTGGGGTGGCTCAGCCCGACCGGGGTCGGCGGGCACGGCAGCCTGGTCGGAGGACTGCTCATCGCCGTGTTCCTCATCGCCGGCTGGGACGCGTCTTTGTACGTGAATGAGGAGACCAAGCGGCCTGCCGTGAATCCCGGCCGGGCGGTCAAGCTCTCGGTGATCAGCCTGGGCGTCATCTACGCGCTTATGGTGGTGGCCTTCCAGGGCGTGGCGTCCCAGACCGCGATGAGCAACAACGCGGCCGCCGGGCTGTCGTTTGCCGCGCAGCGCCTGGTCGGAGGTGGCTGGGACAAGAGCATGAGCGTCGCCATTTTGCTCTCGTCGGTCGCGTCAACGCAGATCGGCTTCGTCACGCTGGCCAGAATCTGCTACGCGATGGCCACTGACAAGCTGCTCCCCCGGCCGTTCGCGTCGGTCAATCGGCGCTTCAAGACACCAGTGTTCGGTACGGTCGCGGTCGGCCTGATACTCATCGTGGTGATCTGGCTGTCGGTCTGGGCGTCCACGGTCGCCAATGCATTCAACACCATCCTCACATCAACAGGGATCTTGTTCGGCGCGTTCTATGCCTTCGGCGCGCTGGCTAACACCTGGTATTTCCGGTCGGAAATCCGGCGGAGTGTGCGCGGCTTCCTGCTGGTTGCCGTGATCCCACTCGGCGCGATGGCTTTCCTCGGCTGGATCATTGTCAAGTCCCTGCAGACCTTCAGCGCCGGCGCGATCACGGCGCTGGCCATCACCATCGGGCTCGGCGTCGCCGCCATGCTGGCAGCGCGAGCGAACAGGTCGCCCTTCTTTAAGCTGCCCAGGGAGCGATACGTCCCGAAGTCGGCTAGTGAGGAATCCTGACCGAGGCCAGCCTCGGACATGCTCGCCGGCTGGTGCCGCATACTGCTAACTCCCAAGTGAGGGGATCTATTGATGGTTTCGCGTGCGCCTGGTGAATTGCCTGATGGCGTCGGCTGGGGCGCGCCCGACGAGACCGGGGCGGCCGCGCAGCTCGCCGCCGAGTCCTACATGGGCCCGGCCACCTTCGGGCACCGTCCGATGCTTACTGAGCTCGCGGACCTGATCGCCCGCGCGCCTGACGCCGCGATCGTGGGCGCTCCCTGGGACGCGAGCACTACCAACCGGCCGGGGGCGCGCTTCGGTCCCCGCGCACTGCGCGCGCTAACCCACGTGAACGGCAGCTATCACCTCGACCTCGAAATCGAGATCTTCGATCACCTCGATCTGGTCGACTTCGGTGATGCGCTGGTGCGGCACGGCCTGTGGGAGCCGTCGGCGGCCGCGATCCGCAGCCGGGTCCATGCGGTTGCCGGCGCCGGCATCGTCCCGATCGTGATCGGCGGCGATCACTCGATCACCTGGCCGAGCGCCACAGCTGTCGCCATGGCGCGGGGCTACGGCTCGTTCGGCTTGATCCATTTCGACGCTCACGCCGATACTGCTGCCGAGATAGACGGCAACCTCGCCAGCCACGGCACGCCTATGCGGCGGCTGATCGAGTCCGGCGCCGTGCGCGGCGAAAACTTCGTGCAGGTCGGCCTCCGCGGCTACTGGCCGCCCGCCGAGACGGTCGCCTGGATGCGTGAGCAGGGCATGCGCACCCACTTCATGCAGGAGATCTGGGAACGCGGCGCTCGCGCCGTGCTTGACGATGTGATCAGCGAGGCACTCAGCGGCACCGACGCGATCTACCTGTCCGTCGACATCGACGTCCTGGATCCTGGCTTCGCGCCGGGCACCGGCACTCCGGAGCCTGGCGGCATGGCGCCGGTGGACCTGCTGCGCATGGTGCGCGCTATAGCCATGGAGACGCCGATCGTGGGGATGGACGTCGTCGAGGTCAGCCCGCCCTACGACCATGCCGACATCACCGTCAACAATGCCCATCGCATCGTGTGGGAGGCCCTCGCTGGCATGGCGTACCGGCGCCGCGCCGAACAGCATCAGGAAGGATCGATCCAGTGATCGACAGGCACCGCCTCGAGTCGCTGCTCGCCAGTGAGCGCACCCACTTCATCGACTTGCACCCGCGGTCTAAGCGCGCCTACGCAGCAGCGGAGCACCTCTTCGGTGGCGTTCCGATGACCTGGATGAACATGCGGGCCGGGGCATTCCCTCTCTACCTTGACACCGCGCGCGGCGCGTCGATCACCGACATCGACGGCATCAGCTACGCCGACTTCGCCCTCGGTGACACTGCCGCTATGGCCGGACACTCGCCCGCCCCGACAGCCGACGCCGTTACGCGGCGCTTCGCCAAGCTGGGTGGTGCCACCACAATGATGCCGACTGAGGACGCGGAGTGGGTGGGCCGCGAGCTCACCCGCCGCTTCGGGCCTTCGCGCTGGAGTCTGTCACTGACTGCGACCGACGCCAACCGGTGGGCCATCCGGATCGTCCGCGCTGTCACCGGCCGCCCGAAGATCCTCGTCAACAGCTACTGCTACCACGGCAGCGTTGACGAGTCACTAATCGTGGCCGGTCCCGGCGGCACCGGGGTCAGCCGGGAAGGTAACGTCGGTGCGCCCGTCGACGTTACCGAGACGAGCCGGGTTGCGGAATACAACGACCTAGCCGGCCTGGAGCGGCAGCTGGCTTACGGCGATGTCGCCGCCGTGCTCATGGAGCCTGCTCTCACCAACATCGGGATCGTCCTGCCTGAGCGTGGCTATCTGGACGGAGTCCGGGAGCTGACCCGACGGTACGGGACGGTGCTGATCATCGATGAGACACACACCTTCTCAGCGGGTCCCGGCGGCTGCTGCCGGGCATGGGGGCTCGACCCTGACATCGTGGTGATCGGCAAGGCGATCGGCGGCGGCATCCCCGCCGGCGCCTACGGGATGTCCGCCGAATTCGCTGAGCATGTCCTCGGCCGTCCCGATCTGGATCTGATCGACATGGGCGGTGTGGGCGGCACCATGGCCGGCAGCGCCCTGTCGGTGGCCGCGATCCGGGCGACGCTGGAACAGGTGCTGACTGACACCGCCTTCGAGCAGATGACGGCCCTTGCGACGCGCTACGCCGAAGGCGTACGGGAAATCTTCGCGACCTACAGCGCACCTTGGTCGATCAGCCAGCTCGGGGCGCGAGCCGAGTGCCGGTTCACCGCACCGCCGCCACGCAACGGCACCGAATCGCGCCAGGCCGTCGACCTGAAGCTCGACGACTACTTCCACCTTTACCTGGCCAACCGCGGCGTGATCCTGACCCCGTTCCACAACATGGCGCTCATGTGCCCCGCGACCACCACTGAGCAAGTCGACCTGCATCTTGCAGTGATGCGCGACGCTACCGCGGAACTGCTCGCATGATGCCGGGAACGGCCGCGGTCGTCACCGGGGCTGGAAGCCCAGCCGGCATAGGCTTCGCCACCGCGCGGCTGCTGGCCGAGCAGGGCGCCAGGCTGGTGATCACCTCCACCACCAATCGCATCAACGAGCGCGCTGACGAACTGCGGGCCGCCGGCGCCACCGTCACCACCGCCTGCGCTGACCTAACTGACCCAGCAGCCGCGCGCTCCCTGATTCAGCTCGCCCAGGACAGCTACGGCCGACTGGACATCCTGGTCAACAACGCCGGCATGACCTCGATCTCAGACCCCGAACAACCCGCATGCGCCACAGACCTGAGTGACGAGCAATGGCGGACATCGCTGAGCCGCAACCTCGACACGATGTTCTACGTCATCCGCGCGGCACTGCCAGCGATGATCGCCGCCCAGTACGGCCGCATCGTGAACGTCGCCTCCGTGTCCGGGCCAGTGCTGGCCTACCGCGGAGACGCCGCCTACCACGCGGCGAAAGCCGGCGTGGTCGGCCTCACCCGCTCAGTGGCGCTCGACGCCGCACCGCACGGCATCACCGCTAACGCCGTGGCGCCAGGCTGGATCGCCACCGCCTCCACATCCGCACACGAAACTGACATGGGCAAAGCCACGCCGATCGGGCGAGCTGGCAGGCCCGACGAGGTGGCCAGCCTGGCCGTCTACCTCGCAAGTCCAGCAGCCTCCTACATCACCGGCCAAATCCTCATCGTCGACGGCGGCAACTCCATCATGGAAGAGCGCGCTGCGTGCTAACTGCACGTCAAGGAGACTGTCCGCACTATGGCGTCACACTTTCCCCGGATGGTATGAGTCCCCCGGCAACTCCACCGGAGAAGCATGCGTACAACGCTGCCAGACCAAGTAATCTAAGCCGCGCGCTCGGCAACAGGGCGTGACCCGCGGCTGTCGAGGATTAACGGCTGCCACAACCTCGGCGGCGTGTGCCGGCGAAAGTGAACAACTTCGTGGAGAACGGGCGACGCACACCATGTAACGCGGGAGCGTCCGGTAGCCGCAAACTGGTCGGGATGGCGGGATTCGAACCCGCGGCCTCCTGCTCCCAAAGCAGGTTAGGCGTTCATTTTATTTCCTGGACTACACCCCTATTCTGGTATTCTCGCAGCTAGAAGCCATATGCTCTGAACCATTCAGTACCATCGAATGTCGGCCTGTTTCACCTGGTCCACGGTCAGATTGCTGTCAAATGATCAAAGGAGGTGGTCATGGGTTTCTCCCGCAAGCGAATCGGCCGTGACGGCAAGCCGCGGTACACGGCCTACTACCGGGACATCCGGGACGAGGAGCGGTCAGCAGGCACCTTCGGCCGCAAGAAGGAGGCCGATGATGCCTGGAAGGCGGCCGAAGCAGGCGTCAGTGCTGGTAAACGGGGTGACCCGAGCCGAGGACGACAGCTCTTCCAGGCCTACGTTCTTGACAAGTGGCTGCCGAACCAGCAGCTTGAGCCCGGCGTGCGAAGCGAGTACCTGAGGCAGATCCGCAAGCACCTGCTTCCATTCTTTGGGCCAATGAAGATGCGCGATATCATGCCTGAGCACGTCCGTCAGTGGGTTACCAGAATGAAGGCACAAGGCGTTCCCGCCCGGACGATCCAGTACTGCAAGGTCTCAATCCTCAACGCGATCTTCACCACCGCTTTGGCCGATGAAGTTGTCACCATTCACCCGAGCCAGGGAGTTAAAACCCCGACGGTCGCACAAAAGCCGGTGCGAATCATTACTGCCGAGGAGTTCGAGCTTCTCTACAAAGCCCTGCCCGATGCGGATGCTCAACTCCTGGTTGAGACCGATATCGAAAGCGGGCTGCGCTGGGGTGAGCTGACCGAGTTGCGGGTCCGGGATCTGGACCCGGTCAGCCGGATCCTGACCGTCAGCCGCGCCGTCGTGGAGGTTCCCCCCTGGCGAGCATCCATCCGGAGGCCGGTTTCTCGTCAAGGACTACCCG
>DAHVAR010000103.1 GCA_027314515.1 Actinomycetota bacterium | reverse complement strand
GACCACGATCTCCTCGAATGGCTCGACCGCTTCTGCGAGTAACACCATCGGCGCAGCGTTATGTGGCCGCAGCCAGCACGCGCGGCTCAGCTACCAGCGGAGATGCTGCTGCGGCCACATAACCCGGCCGTCCACATATTGGCGCTTATGGAGAATTTCACATAAGCGCCACACCGCCGCGGTCCACCTCCTGGAGGCAGGCGTCGAGGTGAACGTGATCCGCGGCTGGCTCGGGCACGCCGACCTGACCACCACCAACCGCTACGCCGAGATCAACACCAGAGCGAAGATCGAGGCGCTGCGCACAACCGAGCCACCGGGTGCTTCGGAGGGGCCCCGCGCTCGTCCCATCTGGCAGACCGACCAGGCGCTGCTCAACTGGCTGGCCTCGCTCTGACTTGTTATGTGACCAAGGCGGCGGCACCACAGCCAAGATGCCCAGGCACCGTGCTCACGTGTCGCCGCCGGGCACATAACCCGGCAGGGCACATAACCCCGAAAATGTTCCGCGGAACATTTTCGGGGACCAGCCGGGCCGGCACGCCGCCGAAGAACGCCCACGCAGCCTCAAACCCGGCGATCGTGGCCGGCAGGTCCTGGCGGAACGACAGGTACACGAACATGTGCCGTGAGTACACGGCGGTGAAGATCAGCGCGTGCACCACCCGGCGGTGCCCAGCCTGCGCGTCGAACAGCAGCCCCATCTTCCCGAAGTCGACCTGGCATTCGCTGCCTGGTTCGCAGTCGGCCACCGGCACCGTGCCCCGGCCCGAGCCCCGGCCATGGCCCAGCACCTCCAGCGCGTAGCGGTGCAGCGTCCGCTCCGGGACCACCACGCCGCTGCGGGCCAGCAGATCGCCGGCCTTCACCACCGTCAGGCCCTGCCGCCCCAGCATGTCCTTCAGCTGCTCGTGATGCGCGGCCAGCAGCGCCCACGAGGGCCCGTGCGCGTCACCCCGGTGCGGCCGGACCCGCTCGGCGACCAGGCTTAACAGCTCATCGCCGAGCGGACCCTCCCCGCCAGCCCGGTCCAGGCCGCACGCCACTGCCGCCTCAACGTACCGGCGGACCGTCTTGCGATCCACAGCTGTCAGCCGTGCTATCGAGCGCAGCCCCTCTCCCCGCAGCCACATCCGCAGCACCTCCCTGACCTCATGCACGCCGACCTCCCGGAACGCCACCGCTGCCTCCCAGATCCGCTGAACGGCCCTGGCAGCGAGTGTGAACCGGACAGCGGCAGGCCAGCACCGGCCCGGCTCCCGGTGGTCCCATGTAACTGGCGGACAGGTGGTCCCATCATGCTGGCGAAACTCAGCTCAGCCCGGTCCCATGATCGTGGCGGGCGACACAACTTACCTGCCTCCATGTCCCGCAGGTCTGTTGCCAGACGGCCACCCGGAGCCTCGATGCGCAGTTCCAAGGGCGTCTTGCTCCCCTGCCTGCTCCCGGCCGACAGCGTCATTCGATAATGGCACCTTGACCAGCAGGATCCCGGCGAGCCGATGAGGTGCGCTTGCCTGTGATGCAAGAGGTCAGGGAACTCCACCCTGGCGACGATCACTGGGGCTCCGACCTGCCTATTTACGGCCTCGCCCGCCCGAACAGGCAATCGAGCATATGCGCGAAACAAGAAAGCCGCCTCGCGGGCGGCTATTCGAATTTAACGTCCTGCACTGGGAAGTGGAGCTATGGGGATTCGAACCCCAGACCTCTTGCATGCCATACGAAACCATCCGATAGCCGACCGTAGCCAGATGCCGCTCTACCAGCAGCTTCAATCGCCGAACATAGGCCAGCGGCGCCCTCCCTCGCCCGTCGCTTGCTCCCCTCTTGCTCCCCGAGCCTGAAGGCCTCGACCGCCCGAACTCCCCGGTCGCAGCGCAGCCTGATGTCCGGCGCCGGGCAGGGGCGTCCAGACCAGCACCTGCCGCAACAAGCCGCCCGGCACGATGCAGTGCGCGGAAACTCGCTCCCATGCCCATGCACGCCATTGTCCCAGCCCGCTCAGCCGCTTCCCGCCCAGTGATGGTCATGGCGGCCTGTGAGCAGCATGGATGCCCTCGGCGACGCGGACGCCGCTGACACGGAAGCTACGGGGCCTTATGGGACCCGCAGCGCCCCGCTCTCGGGCCGGCTGAATCTGGTAAGCCCGGCCAGGCTCGCAGCGGTCCCTGCAGCCGCTCAGCGTGGACCTGGCTGGCCGGAAGCCCGGACCTGACCAGTACCCCGAGTTGCACAATTTGCAGTATGAGCGAGATGCCGATCAGCGATGCCCGCGAGCACCTCGGCGAGGTCGTCGGCCGAGCCCGGTACGGCGGACAGGAAACCATCCTCACCCACTACGGCGCACCGGCGGCCGTAGTCATCAGCTTCGAGGAATACCAGCGCCTCAAGCACGCCAGCAAGGACGCCGACGTCGACTACAAGCTCCCGGCCGAGATCACCGCGCAAATCAGCGAGAGACGCCAGCATCCTGAACGCCGGCAGCCCCGCCCCCGCCGGGCAACCCGCGCGCAGCCGTGACGGCCAGAGTCGAGCTTGACCCGCAGGCCTCGCAGGCATACGCCACCCTGGAAAAGGCCGGCGCAGACATGCTCCTGACGCCATCGACGATGCGGCCGACGCCCTGAAAGCAGATCCCGGCAGCCCGCCAGGCCGCCGCCGATCCTTCGGCGACGGGGCTATAGGGCATGTCCGTCAGCGACCGGACCGACGACTACCTGATCATCTGGGAACCCGACTGAGCATTCCGAGGAATCCGATCACCTGGTCCGAGGGTTTTCGATCGTTCTTCGGGTCGGAGCCCGCGTAGCGGGCGACGCTCGTCTTTTGCTCCCCGCTTAGCCACCTCCTTGCGGTTCTGGTCGTTAGTGTGCCATTTCTGGCGGCTGGATTCGAGCGTGACGGCGGTGTCTGTCAGGTTCCGGGGATGAGATCAGCAAGGGCGACGGGCTCCCCGCATGAGGG
>DAHVAR010000100.1 GCA_027314515.1 Actinomycetota bacterium | reverse complement strand
CCGGAGGCCTGCTCGGCACCTGGCTCGGCCTGCGCGATGCCCTGTGGGCAGCACTGGCATTCCTTACCCTGTCAGGAACAGTGCTGCTGACATCCGCGCTCACCAGCAGCCGTGACCTCCCGGACACCATATCTGCGGCCGGCCATGCTGATAACCTCGGTTGTCGCGCCGGGTTCACGTTGTCCGGGTTCGGGGTCGGGGCCGCGCGGGCCGGGTGGTCAGGACGCCGCGGGCAGGGCGCGCAGCCGGGCGAGGATCTCGGCGAGCAGCCGGTGCCCGGGCGGTAGCCGCAGGATGAGCTGCCCGGCGTGGCGGACCAGCCGGCCGGGCACGGCGATCAGCCGCCACCGCAGGGTGGCGAGCATGGCCTTGCCGCCGCGGGTGCCGTGACCTTCGATGATGTCCTGGCCGAGAACGCGGCCGGTGAGCTGGTGCAGCCACCCGGCCATGCTGGCCGCGAGCAGCGCCCCCCACATCCAGGCCATATTGACCTGGGGATTACCGGAGGGGAGGTGCCGCAGCGCGGCGCCGAGCTTGCCGTCGCGGAAGACGTTCTCCACCGTGGCGCGGTGCCGGTACCAGTGCTCCACGGCGACGGCCTTGCCCGGCGTGGACACGTCCAGGTTCGTGAGGATGAACGAGCAGGCGTAGATCGCCTCAGCTTCGGCGAGCTCGGGGAACGGCAGCGCCCGCTGGGCCGGGTGCAGGGTACGCCGGCGCCGTGACCGCGGGTCCGCCGACACCTGGCGGATCAGCAGCCGGGTAGCGGCCGGCCACCAGTCCGGGCAGTAGTCAGCCACCGCGACCTGCGCGGCGTGCATATCGGCCGCGTCATGCCAGTCCTCTTCGGCGATACCGGAAAGCAGCCGCCACAGCGGCGCGACCCGCTTCGCGCCGATCGCGAAGGCGATGTGCTCGTCGCGGGCGGCGCGGGCCAGTCGCCGCGGTGAGGGCGAACCAGGCGCGCATTTCCTGGGCCCAGGCCATGATCTCGTGAGCGCCTGATTCCTCGCCCACAAGCCCTGGCCGGGAAGGGAGTGATCCCGCTTAGCAACTAGCCAAACAGGCAGGCCTGGTAGCCACCGCTGGGCAGATCCGGTGGCCACCAGCGGGCACTTCTCACGAGACCGTCGCCGGGCAGATCCTGGGCTCTGGCTCACTTTCCGTGAAGAGGCTGGTCGGCGAGCAGGATCCGCTTGCGCAGCAGATCGGTGTTGGCGCCCCGTACATTTGTCTTTTGATCATCTTGATGCGGTTGGCGTGGTCTTCTACCGGGCCGGAGCTGTAGGGCATGGTGGGCCCGGCGGTGACGGCGGCCCAGTCCCTGCGCAACCCGGAGGCGAAGCCGCGTATCTCTCGGACTGGGCTGGCCTCGGCCTGCGCAGTCCAGGACGGGATGTTGGCCTCGTCGGCCGCACAGCATGTCCGCGAACTGACGGACCAGGGCGCAGGTCTTGTTGATTTCCTCGCACCGGGCCGTGATTTGCTGCGGTGGCACCCCACAGGAAACCGATGCGCTGCTCGCCGCCCGACCGCGCGACCTGGCACGGGCGGATCGTCGCGGCACTCCAGCCGGGAAGAGGGACGAGTCGCTGGACGGCAGCCAGACCACGCACGCTCGCCCCCAGTGCAAGACTTCCTCATGTTCGCTGCCCGTTCGCTCAGCTGGGCCGACGTCGCCGCCCGCCTTGCTCCCGCCCGCTGCTATTGGCTGGCGACGGTCGGTGACGGCGGCGCGAGACGCGTGGCATCGACGGCGCCGAGCTGCTCGAGCGGGACGCGAGTGGCTTCGCCGGCGATATCCACTTCCGGTCGCGTCGCCCGCTGCGCCGGGACGTTCCGGGCCGAGCGTGCCGCACGCGATATCCGCCGTTCCGGGCGCGGCTGACGGCTCGAAGCCGACCTCCCGCCATGGCATACCGATCAGGTCAGTCTGTGCGCTGGAACTCGTCCGGATCTGCCGATGTGAGGTCGTTGGCAAAGTTTGCCAACGACGCTAGTCTGGGTCCATGGCCACCATGAACATCTCACTGCCTGACACGCTAAAGGACTTCGTTGAGGAGCAGGTCGCCGATAAGGGCTACGGCACCAGCAGCGAGTACGTGCGCGAGCTCATCCGCCGGGACCTGCACAAGCAGCAGCTGCGCGGCCTGGTGCTGGACGGCGCCAGCTCCGCCCAGGCCAGGCCTGCTGATGCTGCGTACTTCGAGGGTCTGCGCGAGGGCATCCGCAAGCGGGCGAGCGGGTGAGTCCAAAGCCGGTCATTCCCCGTGTCCTGGCCGTCCACGATGTCGAGGACGCGGTCGCGTACTACCTCAAGGAGGATGCACAGGACGCTGCGCTTGCCTTCGTTGACGCGCTCGAAGACGCTTATGCGGCCGTCGGCGAGCATCCCGCCATCGGATCGTCCCGGTATGCGATCGATCTGGAGATACCCGGGCTCCGCAGCTGGGCGCTGCCGCGGTTCCCGTACGTGATCTTCTACGTCGAGCGTGACGATCACATCGATGTCTGGCGTGTGCTTCACGGCAGACGCGACATCCCGGCCCTCCTCCAAGACCCCGGCTCTGCGACAGGGTGACACCCTGCCCGCCGACCGCTCGTGCCGCCGAGAGCCTCGGCTTGGCGATCTTGCCGACGTGAGGATGTCGCCGCGCGATGCGGCATGCTTGTCCGGTGGTTGGCGACTCGATGATTGTGACGCACGACGAGCCTGCGGCTCGTGCTCGGACGAACTACATCGTGAGACTCAGCCTGGCCGCTGACGGTCTGCCAGGGCGGTACGAGCAGGTGTGGACTCGGACCGAGGACAACGTCAGCTGTGAGCTTTGCTGCATCCCCTTCTTCACGTACGACCTGTCCCTCGGTGATGTCGTTCGCCAGACGAGCGACGACGGCGAGTACCAGATAGTTTCCAAGGCTGGTCACCGAACCATCAGGTTCGCGATACAGGACGAGAAGTTCCGGCACGAGGGTCACGACTCGCTGCTTGCGGCGATCGCGAGTGTCGGGTGCCTGGCCGAGTTTCACGGTCACATGGCCGGTTACGGCGCGATCGACATCGTCGGCGAGCGTCAATCGGAGAGCGTCCGGGCGCTGCTGAGCCCGCTCGCCGAGCAGGGACTCCTTATGTGGGAGTGGGCCGACCCGTGACGGTGCCGACTGCGGCGACGGTGATGGCTGGGCTCAACTGCGGCACCGTCTCCAGTCTGGCATGGCCGGTCCTTATGGCAGGCTGCGACGCGGCTGTCGCCGTCAGCGAGAAGAATGCTGTCTTGGCCATGCGCTCCCAGGCGACGTGAACGCCGTGCCGGGCGGCGAGTTCGTCGACGTAGGCGGCGAGGTGCTGCTCGGCCGCCGTCATCAGGCCGTCGGCAGGGTAAGAGGCATAGTCGCCGCGATCAAGGACACTCGTAGTGCCGGGCGTGCCGGTCGCGCAGGACGTTCTTCTGGATCTTGCCGGTGGACGTCTTGGGCAGCTCATCCACAACGATGACCGACTTGGGCACCTTGTAGGCG
>DAHVAR010000092.1 GCA_027314515.1 Actinomycetota bacterium | reverse complement strand
CGCGGTCCGCCGGCTGCGCCGGGGCTGGCGGCTGCCGGGGCGCCGGGCGCCGGAGCGCCGGGCTGCGGAGCCCGCGGCGCGGCGCCCATGCCCGTCGCAGTCGAGCTGAACGGGTTGTTACCTGGCCGCGGGCCGGGTCGTGGAGCGTGCCGCTGACCAGGGGCTGGCGGGGCAGATGGCCGCGGTCCGCCAGCGACCGGCCGGGGCGCCGCGGGCCTCGGCACCGCAGCGCCGGGCTGCGGACGCTGAACCGGGCTGACCTCCGCCGGCGGCAGCTGCGGACCGACGCTCTGGTCCTGCGGGAACGGCACCGTAATGGCCGGGCCGGGCCGCTGCACGGCCGGCGGCTCAGGCTCTCTGACCGGCACGGCCGGCGGCGGCACCGGGGCCGGTTCGACACTTGCTGCCTGGCCGTTCTCGACAGGCTGCGGGGCTACCTCCGCTACAGCGGCTGCCTGGCCGTTCGCTGCCTGGCCGTTCGCGGCACGGCGGGCCGCAGCCGGCGCGGCCCCGCCACCGTGGCCGCTCCTGGCAGCCTGGCCTGCGAATTCGTCTTTGAGCCTGCGGACGACCGGCGCCTCGATTGTCGAGGACGCAGACCTGACAAACTCACCCATCTCCTGGAGCTTGGCCATAACGGCCTTGCTCTCGACGCCGAACTCCTTAGCGAGTTCGTAAACCCGGACCTTCGCCACTACGCTCCCTCTACTCGGCCCGGTCTACCCGGGCCTGCCAGCCGGCGGGGCAGGGCGTGCTCCGTCCGGCGTCAGATTGTGCTGTTCATCGCCGCATGCTCATCGGGCGCTCATCGCAATTCAGCCTTCTTTCCTCTCGCCCTGCCTGTCACTGCGTGCCGGACAGGTATTCCGCGACCTTGCCCGCCGGCAGTGCTGCCGGAAGGCGAAGGGCTCGCGAAAACGCCTTACGGCGCCGGGCTCGTTCCAAGCATGCCAGGCTTGGATGCAGGTATGCACCTCGACCGGGCTGCCGCGCGGTGATGTCAGGAACAATCTCGTCTCCTGACGCCACCAAGCGGACCAAGTCTTGCTTGGCCGCGCGTTCCCCGCACCCGATACAGGTGCGGACCGGCGCAGCGCGTGCGGTGTCCAGCTTACAGGGCCTTGGCCTGAGCGCTACCTGGCGCTGTGCCTGGCCCGACATCTGGTTCTCGCGCAGCCGCGCCCGCTGATCTTTTGGTAACGGCTCCCCTAGCAGGAACATTCCCCCTGGCAGGCACGGACCCCCTGGCAGGCACGGTCCCCTCGGCAGCCACGGCATGCGCCGCGGCCACTACACGGGGCGCAGCGACTGCATCCGGGGCAGGCGCCTCTTCCGGTGCGGCGGGGGAGATGGCCGGCCCTGCCTCGGCTGTATCCGGCCTGATATCGATCCGCCAGCCGGTCAGCCTGGCGGCCAGCCGGGCATTCTGCCCTTCCTTGCCGATAGCCAGCGAGAGCTGGTAGTCGGGCACGATGACTTGCGCTACCCGTGCCTGCAGGTCGACCACGTTCACCTTCGTCACCCTCGCGGGTGAAAGGGCATGAGCGACAAACTGGGCTGGATCGGGCGAGTAGTCGACTATGTCGATCTTCTCGCCATGCAACTCGGTCATCACGTTCCGGACCCGGCTGCCCATCGGGCCGATGCAGGCGCCCTTGGCGTTGACGCCCGGCTGGTGCGATATCACCGCAATCTTGCTGCGGTGACCCGCCTCGCGAGCTATCGCGGCTATCTCCACCGCCCCGGAGGCGATCTCCGGTACCTCCATCGCGAACAGCTTCCTTACCAGGTTGGGGTGGGTCCGCGACAGCGTCACCGACGGGCCGCGGTAGCCCTTGCGGACGTGCAGCACGTAACAGCGCAGCCGCTCACCGTGCACGTACTTCTCGCCGGGCACCTGCTCGGTCGGCGGCAGGATGGCCTCCAGCTTGCCGAGATCCACGAGGACTGCCCTGGGGTCCTTGCCCTGCTGGATGACGCCGGCGACCACGTCTCCCTCGCGGCCGGCGTACTCGCCGAAGGTCAGCTCGTCTTCGGCGTCCCGCAGCCGCTGCAGGATCACCTGCCGTGCCGTGGTTGCCGCGATGCGACCGAAGCCCTCCGGCGTGTCGTCGTACTCCTCGCCGGGCTCGCCCGCCGCGGTCGTTCCGCGCGCCCAGACGGTGACGTGCCCGCTGCGCCGGTCGACTTCGACTCGCGCCAGCGGCGCCGCGCCGTCGGTCTTGTGATACGCCACCAACAGCGCATCCTCGATGGCCTTGATCGCCAGGTCGAGCGAGATGTCCTTCTCCGCCTCCAGGCTCCCCAGGACGCTCAGGTCAATGTCCACCTAGTCCTCCTCGCCCAAGTCTTCGTCATCAGCGTCAGCGCCAGCGGCGGGGTCGGCGAAATGACCGAATTCGACCTGAACCCGGCCCGGGCCCAGTTCTGCGTACTGATATTCGCGAGTCACGCCGTCTCGCTCCAGGATCACGCCATGCCCACTCCAGCCGGTGATGCGACCCTCGGCCGTGGCTGCCCCGTTCCCGTCCCGATGGCTGACGGCATCGGCCGTCAGCGGGGCTACCACCAGCCGGCCGGCCGCGCGCCGCCAGTGCCGGGGCTCCGTGAGCGGGCGGTCGACGCCCGGCGACGACACCTCAAGGGTGTACGGCTGGTCGCCCATCTCTGCCGAGCTGTCGAGCTTGACCGACAGTTCACGGCTGGCGAGCGCAATGTCGTCCAGGCTGACGCCGCCGTCCGCGTCAACGATCACCCGGAGCAACCGGCGGCGGCCGGCCGACGTCACGCGGATGCCTTCCAGGTCCATGTTCATCGCGTGCACCACAGGCTCAAGCAAGCGGGCCAGCCGGTCGGAGTCGGGCAGCGGACTGGGCTGGGCAGTACGCGGCCCTGCCTCCCGGCCGCTAACCTTGCCCTTGGCCCGGGGATGCGAACCGCGACGGGAGCCACCGTGCATGACGACCTCCTCGCCCGTGACCTGTGCTGTTATCTTCGCTGGGCATAGCGCTGGAGCGGGCAGCCGCGCCGACATCTAGCCTAGCCGGGACGCGGAGCTGCGGTTCGCGCCCTGGCAGTTCGGGCCACGGGTGACGCCAGGCGCCGGCACTGTCTGCGATACGGAGGATGACGGGGGATGTGGTGATGGCAGGTGATAGGGCGGCCTCCGGCCCTGAGGCTACCGGCCCTGCCCGCCGGGCGCTGCTCATCGCTTCGGCGACGGCGCTGCCGATCGTGCTCAGTGCCTGCAATGGCATCAAGGTCCTCGGCGCCCCGCCAGCGCCGCCCGCCGACGTCGGCACGCTGCGCACCGCAATCGACGACGAAGCCGAGCTCGTGGCGACCTACCTGGCGATGACCGGGGCCACCGGATCAGCGGGGCTGTCTGGCGCGGACGCCAACGGGCGAGTGGCTGCCGCCCTCGCCGCCGTGCTCTCCGATCATCGTCAGCACCTGGCCCAGCTCAAATCGCGGCTCGTGGAGCCTGCCGGGCGCCAGTCAGCGGCTGCGCACAGCCCGGCAGTTGCCGGAGCGGGTGGCCGGGGCAGCGGCGTGACCCTGACCCTGGCCCAGCTTGAGCAGGCTGAGCAGGCCGCGTCGGACCGGCTGATCGCGCAGCTCGCACACCTGCCGGCCGGGCTGGCACAGCTCTTCGCGAGCATCGCGGCCTCGGAGGCAACGCATGTGCCATACCTGCGGGCAGCGCGGCGGCACTGATGACGAACGCGACCGGCACAGTGATCGCCGCGCTGCAGATCGCGCTGGCAGCCGAGCAGGCGGCCGGCTACGGCTATGGCGTTGTCGGCGCCCGCCTGCCGCAGGGCTCTGCTGAGCAGGCCCTCGCAATGGCTGACTGGATGGCGCACGTACGCGCCCGTGATCAGCTGTCTGCGCTGATCACCGACCGCGGCGCGAACCCCGTTCCGGCTGCCGTTGCCTACCAGCTGCCAGGGCCCGTGCGCACGCCGGCCGAAGCCAGTGCGCTCGCCGTGACGCTGGAGGACCGGGTCGCCGGGGCCTACCTCGAGCTCGTCGCCCTGCCGGAAAGCGGCCTGCGCAGCCTCGGCGCCAGGCAAGTCCGGGCGGCCGCGCTCCGCGCCGAGGCATGGCGCGGGTCCGCTGAGGCGTTCCCTGGCATGCCGCCCGCTAGCCTGCGCGGCTAGCCCGCCGCGCCCGCTGGTGAGCGACTTAGCATCCGACGCAGACGCACGGCGAACTGCTTTTGACCTGATAGATAACTTTTGTGGCAGCGGTTTCACGTGCTAAGTGGCCGTTGCGGGGCGAGCGGCGAGGACATGCTCGATCATCGACGCCGCGCCCTCCAGATCCTCGCCGACGGTGATGCGTTCAGCCCAGGACCACCAGAACCACCACGTCCCGTCCTGTCCCCGCCCGGCGTAGACGTCCTCCGTCAGTGCGACCGCGCCGGGATTGACCACATGCAGGCTGGGCACCCGGCCCGGCGGGGTCATCAGCCTGACCCGCAGGCCGTGATCGTTGAGCACCTCGGCGAGCCCTTTCAGCCGGGCAAGGTTTGCCTGCCAGGTTGCTGACCGTGCAGCGGCAGCATCGGACGGCCCCGCGCCGGCGGGCACCGCGGGGGCGGGCACCGCGGGGGCGGGCACCGCGGGGGCGGGCACTGCGGGATAGGCGGCAGGCCCGGGAGAGGCGGCAGGCGCGGGAGAGGCGGCAGGCGCGGGAGAGGCGGCAGGCGCGGGAGAGGCGGCAGGCGCGGTGGCCGCCATGCCTACGGCCAGGCTAGAAGCAGAACCGGCGGCCGGGCCGGACATGGTCTCGCCTCCGGTGGCACGGGCCGTTGGCTGCGCCTTAAGCATCAAGGCAGTCACCTCGTGTAGCTGTCGCACAACATAGAGTAATGACACTGAACTCACTATGCACTGCGTTCGGCCTGATGTGCAACGTGCATATCGAAGTTCGCACACGGGGTTTCAGATTGGAGTTCTTCGTGGGAACCGAGTGCCGGCACTGGACGGACGGTTGGCGTCACCGCCACACTGTGTTGCACCACCCAGGTGACCAACCGATAAAGAGTTGGCGCGGGAGGTGACTAATGGCAAGCACGCAAAGTCCTACTGTCCGTCGCCGTCGGCTTGCGCTCGAACTAAGGCGCCTGCGCGAAGCAGCGAAGCTCACCTGCGAGGAAGTCGCCGAGCAGCTTGAGTGCTCGGCGTCCAAGATCAGCCGGGTGGAGACCGGCCGGGTCTCGGTGTCGCCGCGCGACGTGCGCGACATCCTCGAAATCTACGGCGTGCCCGACCTCCAGCGTGATGCGCTGGTGCAGCTCGCCAGGGAGTCGCGGCAGAAGGGCTGGTGGCATGCCTACGGCGACAGCGTGCAGCCGCATTTCGCCACCTACCTCGGGCTGGAGAGCGCGGCGTCGGAGATCAGGATCTACGAGGTCAACCTGATTCCCGGCCTGCTGCAGACCGAGGATTACGCGCGCGCCGTCATCGCGGCGGGCATGGTCAACAGCCCGCGAGCCGAGATCGAGCGCCAGGTCGCACTGCGGATGGAGCGGCAACGGCTGACGATCACCAGCCCGCCGAAGGTGTGGGCCGTGCTGGACGAGGCCGCCCTGCGCCGCCAGGTTGGCGGCCCCGAGGTGATGCGGCTGCAACTGGAGTACCTGCGCGAGCTCGGCGGCCTGCGTAACGTTTCACTGCAGGTCATCCCCTTTGGTGGTGGCGCCCACCCGGCCATGGGCCGGCCATTCGTCATTCTCGTCTTCGGCGAGGAGGCCGATCCGGATGTGGTTTACCTGGAGGACCTGACCAGCGCGCTCTGGTTGGAGAACGTCGAGGAAGTCCACAGGTACAACGTCTTCTTTAACCATCTGCGGGCTACGGCGCTGTCGTTCGACGACTCCGCAGCGCTCACGGCCGCGGTACTGAAGGAGATGTAGCGCGGGCTAGCGCAACGCGGCCGGCAGCGGCTCGGAGTGCAGCACCGTCAGCCTTGAGACCGCCCGGGTCAGCGCGACATAGAGCCGGTTGAGGCCGCGCGCCTCGGCGCGGGCGATCCGGGTCGGCTCGCAGACGATGACCTGGTCAAATTCCAGGCCCTTGGCAAGGCTCACCGGAACGAGGGTGATCAGGTCGCTGTCCGTCACGCCGTCCAGGATCGCGTGCGGCAGCCTTGCCGCGGCGAGAGCCGCGGCAAGCGCCGGGATCTGAGCGTCGGCGGCGATCACGGCAGCCGAACCGGGCAGGCCGAGCGCCGCCGCGCATGCCGCTGCGAGTGCACCGTCGAACTCAGCCGGCACCAGTTGCCGGACCATCAGCGCACCGGGGTCCTGCCGGACCGACGAGGCCGGGCGCAGCTCCGGCGCGATCTGGCCGAGCAGCCCGCTAGCGAAGTCGAGTATCTGCCGCGGCACCCGGTAACCGGTGTCCAGCACGCGAAGGTCGGCATCGGGCTTGCCGAGGTGGCCGAGCATCTCCTCCCAGCTGGTGGTCGCCCAGGCGGTAGTGCCCTGGGCAAGGTCGCCGAGGACCGTTGCCGAGCCGGTCGCGCACCGCCGCCCGATTGCCCGGCACTGCATCGGCGACAGATCCTGGGCCTCGTCGACGACGATGTGCGCCAGGCTGGGCGTGCGCTCGATCAGGTCGGCCATCTCGTCGATCAGCACCGCGTCGGCCGCGCTCCACCGGGCCGAGCCGGGACTCCGCGGCGGGCGTGCCCAGCCGATCGCAGCCTGCTCGTCGCTGTCGAGCAGCCCGTCAGCGGCCCGCTTCAGCAAATCGGGATCAGACAGCAAGCGAAAGACCATCCGAACCGGATCAGCCTTGGGCCAGACCTGTGCCACCGCAGCCTGCACCTGCCTGGTGCGGCGAACTGAATCGTGGGTACGGTCATCACAGGTCTCGCCGGCCGCCTCCATCCGGCTGAGGATCACATGCGCGATCCGGTGCGCGAGCATGTCGCGGCCGGTCCCGTATCGCACTCCCCTGGCCCGCAGTTCAGCGGCAAGCTCGGCAATCTCGCTCGCGGGCACCCGCCAGCGGCGTGACCCACGCGCCAGCATGATCGGCTCAGCGGGCTCGGCCAGCTGGTCCCAGAGCGCGTTGGCGAGGACCTGCGCCATCCGTGCGTCGCCTTTCAGCCTGGCTGCCCGCTCCGAATCGGTGGCCTGCACCGGCACGGCGGCAGTCAGGTCAGCAACCGAGAGCTGGGCCACATCGAGCTCACCGAGCGCGGGCAAGACATTCCGGATGTAGGCGAGGAACGCCTTGTTCGGCCCGACCACTAGCACCCCGCCGCGGCCGAGCCGTTGCGCATGCGCGTACAGCAGGTAGGCCACCCGGTGCAGCCCGACAGCCGTCTTCCCGGTGCCTGGGGCACCCTGAACGCACACGGTCTGATCGGCTGCGGCCCTGACGATGTCGTCCTGCTCGGGCTGGATCGTCGCGACGATGTCGCGCATCGGCCCCGACCGCGGGCGCTCGATCTCCTCGATCAGGATCCGGCTGGTCGCGGTCGGCTGCCGGGCATCCCCGCCGAACCGCTCGTCCTCGAACGCGGTCAGCTCGCCGCCGGAGAAACCGAAGCGACGGCGGAGCTCCAGGCCCATCGGCTCAGCCTGGCTGGCCCGGTAGAACGGCCGCGACACTGGCGCGCGCCAGTCGATCACGACCGGGGTGCCCTGGTTGTCATGGACGTGCCGGCGGCCGACATGGAAGTGCTCGCTCGCTGGCTGGTCGTCCGGGGCCTGGACGCGGTCCGCGTCCTCGCCGCCGGCCGCGAGCGAGCCCGGCCGGTAGTTGAGCCGGCCGAAGAACAGCGGCGTGTCCGGCAGGTCGCGGAGCGCCTCGGCCCGGCGGTACAAGTCGGCCTTGAGGTACTCCTCGGAGACCGGATCCCCGCCCATGGCCCGCAGCGACAGCACATCCGTGCGCATCAGCTCGAGGTAGCGGCGGGAGGAGCGCAAGTGCTCGCGCTCGGCATCAAGTATGAGGTCCGCGGCGTCCGGGGAACTCGCCGACGGCATGACTCATCACCCCCGGGCAAGAGCAGGGAAAAGAAAACGGCTACTAACAGGGAACGGCGGTGGCACAAGAACTCGGGATCTTAGCACCCTCGCGGTGACAGGGCAGCTGAATATCCGTTGGCTCCGGCGGCCGGTTGCGGACAGCACCGCTCAGAACAGCACCGCTCAGAAGAGCACCGACATGAACGTTCCGGCCTGGGCGAAGCCCACGTGCCGGTACGCCGCACGGGCCGGGGCGTTGAAATCGTTGACGTACAGGGTCACCACCGGCGCGAGCCGCAGCGCGGCGTGCACGATAGCGGCCATGCCGCGCACCGCGTGCCCGCGGCCGCGCTCATCCGGCGGCACCCACACCCCCTGCACCTGGCAGGCATGCGGCGTCACCGCGCCGATCTCGGCCTTGAAGATAACCTTGCCGTCATCGATCCGGGCGAACGACCGCCCGGCACCGATGAGGTCGGCCATCCGTGCCCGGTAGGCGGCACCGCCGTCAGCGCCGACCGGCGAGACACCGACTTCCTCGGTGAACATCGCGATGCAGGCCGGCAGCAGCACGTCAAGCTCGCCCGGGCGCACCATCCGGACCCGCGGATCCGGCTCGATCGCGGACGGGCCGGACATCGCCAGCACGGGCTGAACCGGCCGTATGTCGCGCGGGACGTCCCAGTATGGCGCGAGCAGGGACCATAGCTGGCTGACCGCCTCGGCCGGGCCGACGATCGATGAGCAGCGGCGGCCCTGCATCCGCGCCTTCGCCGCGAACGCCGCAACCGCATCCGGGCAGGCCTCGACCGGCACCAGGTTGGCGCCTGAGTAGCACAACGCGCTCAGCGCGCCGCCACCATCGGTGTAACCCCAGAGCTGACCGCCCAGCCGCGACGGATCCAGGCCGGTAGCGCGAATGCGGGCGCTGGCGAAGACGTTGGCAATGGGATCCCGGTCGCAGATGGCAAGTGCCTCGTCGCGATCGTGATCAGTGAGCAGCCGCAGCGACGCCGAGCGCCATGGCCTTGTCCGCAGCACAACTCAAGACTAACGGCTTTGCGGCGCGGAATGCCTCCGGGCAGCGAGGGTAAACGCGGGGAGGTCCGGCCCGCGCGCGGCGGGCCGGGGACAGCGGCAGCTACGGCCCGGCCGGGGTGGGCGCCGGCAGCGCCGGGCAACTGGCGTTGACCAGACCCGGCTGACCTGGCAGCGAGCCGTTCTCCAGGTACCGGTTGAGGTAGCCGTTCACGCAGCGGTTCGGCGGATAGGCGAGCGACTGCCCATGGTTCCCGCCGCCCTGCACTACGACCAGGCGCGCGCTCCGGAGCAGTTTGCGGGCGACCAGCGCTCCGGCGTAGGGCGTGGCCGCATCCAGCGTGCCCTGCAGCATCAGGATCGGCGGCAGCCCGGCACCGTCGATGTGCAACGGCCTGGCCGGCCCCGTCACCGGCCAGAACGCGCAGGCCGCGTTGAACCAGGCATTGCCCCACGTCTCAAACGGCGCCCTGGCATAGACCTTCCTGGTGTCCGAATTCCAGTAGGCCCAGCTGCGCGGCCAGCTCACGTCACTGCACTCGACCGCCGTGTAGACGGCGAACTCGTTCTCGCCCTGGCGGCCGATCTGCTGGTACAGCGGGATCAGCTCGGCCCCCGACCCGGTGCGAGCATAGCTCGACAGCGCGGCGGCCAGATACGGCCACCAGTCGTTGCTGTAACCCGCCACCAGGAACGTGTCGTTGAGCTCGTCGGGTCCGATCAGCGGACCCGACGGCCCCGAGATCGGATGGGCAGCCAGCCGGGCCATCACGCTGCTGAAGGATGAATTGATCGCCGCCTCGGTGCCACCGAGATGGTAAACCACGTTATAGCGGGCGATCCATGCGAAAAAGGCTTTGATCCGGCTTTGGAAGGCGTAGTCCTGGGCGATGTTGTCGCCGTACCAGACGCCGTTCGGATCGACGACGCTGTCGAGCACCATCCGCCGGACCCGGTGCGGGAACAGCGTCGCATACACCTGGCCGAGGTACGTGCCGTAGGAGACGCCGTAATAGCTGATCTGGCCCTGGCCGAGCGCCGCCCGGATCGAGTCCATGTCCCTGGCAAGATCCTCGGTCGTCATGTAGGGCAGCAGCCAGCCGTAGCGCTGCTCGCAGGCGGCGGCGTACTGCTTCGCCCGGTCGACCAGGACCTGCTCGGCCGCGGCATTAGCCGGCCGGTAGGGCGGGCGCGGTCTGGCGAAGAAGCCCGGTTCGCAGCTCAGCGCGGGCCTGGACGCCCCGACGCCGCGCGTGTCGAAGCCCACGATGTCGTACTGCCTCGCCACGCTGGGCGCCAGGCCGGCCGCCACGGTTGCCGCCATGGACAGGCCGCTGGCGCCAGGTCCGCCCGGATTCACCAGCAGCACGCCCTGCCGCTGCGCGGGCGGCGAGGTCGCGGGGACCTCCGACAGAGCCAGGGTGATCTTGCGCCCGCCAGGATCGGCGTAGTTGAGCGGGACCTGGAGACTGGCGCACTGCAGCCGGCCTGGAGACGGCGCGCCGATCGTGACTTCCGGGCAGCGGTGCCAGGTCAGCCGCTGCGCTCTGGCGGCGACCGCCGGCGCGCTCGCGGCAAGCTGGCCGCCCGCCGGCGGCCGGCCAGCCGGCGGAGCGCTCGCCCGCGACGCCGGAGGCGTGGAAGGCGAGCATGCGGTCAGTGCAGCCGCGGCCGCAATGGCGGCAACGGCCGCAGTCATCGCTCTGCGCATAGCGCCATCTTGCCCAGCCAGGCGCGGCGTGATCCGTGCGGGCAGCAAACGCGCTAGACGGCCGGACTCAGTCAGGTCGCGCTCGGCACTGGCTGGCCAGCCAGTGCCGCCACCGCGGGCGGCCGCTCGCGGGCTGGGCTAGCTCACTGGACCGGCTCGGCCGCCGCCAGCTTCAGCGCCTCTTCGATCAGAGTCTCGACGATCTGGGCCTCGGGCACGGTCTTGATAACCTCGCCCCGAACGAAAATCTGGCCCTTGCCGTTGCCGGACGCCACCCCGAGGTCAGCCTCCCTGGCCTCGCCTGGCCCGTTCACTACACAGCCCATGACCGCGACTCGCAGCGGCACTTCCAGCCCGTCCAGGGCGGCGGTCACCTCGTCGGCCAGTGTGTAGACGTCTACCTGGGCCCGGCCGCAGGATGGGCAGGAGACGATTTCCAGGCCCCGCTGCCGCAGGCCGAGCGACTCCAGAATCGCGATGCCCACCTTGACTTCCTCGACCGGCGGCGCCGACAGCGACACCCGGATGGTGTCGCCGATGCCCTCGGCCAGCAGCGCACCGAAGGCCACCGCCGACTTGACCGTCCCCTGGAAGGCCGGCCCGGCCTCGGTGACGCCGAGATGCAGCGGGTAACCGCAGCGCTCGGCGAGCAGCCGGTAGGCGTTGATCATGACGACCGGGTCATGGTGCTTGACGGAGATCTTGATGTCGTTGAAGCCATGCTCCTCGAACAGCGAGCACTCCCAGAGCGCCGATTCCACCAGCGCCTCGGGCGTGGCCCTGCCGTGCTTGGCCAGCAACCGCTTGTCCAGCGAGCCGGCGTTGACGCCGATCCGGATGGGCACGCCGGCCGCCGACGCGGCCTTAGCTATCTCGCCGACTTTGTCATCGAATGCCTTGATGTTGCCGGGGTTGACCCGGACCGCGGCACAGCCCGCGTCGATCGCAGCGAAGACGTACTTCGGCTGGAAGTGAATATCGGCGATCACCGGGATCTGCGACTTGCGCGCGATCTCCGGCAGCGCGTCCGCGTCGTCCTGTGACGGCACGGCAACCCTGACTATCTGGCAGCCAGCCGCGGTGAGCTCGGCGATCTGCTGCAGCGTGGCGTTGACGTTCGCGGTCAGCGTGGTGGTCATCGACTGCACCGACACCGGAGCGCCGCCGCCGACCGGGACGGCATGCTTGCCGCGACCGACAATGATCTGGCGCGACGGCCGGCGGGCAGCCAGCGGCTCTGGCGGGAGCTGAGGGATGCCTAGGTCTACTGTCATGACTCGATTTCGCCTCACACCGGAAGGTGAACGGGATTGAAGATATCGGCAGCTATGAGCAGCGTGCCGAGGCCAACCAGCACAGCAAAGACCAGCAAGCTCAGCGGCACCAGCCGCTGGATGTCCACAACTCCGGGGTCTGGCCGACCGCGAAGCCGGTTAAACCATGCCCTGATCCGCTCGAAGATCACCACCGCCAGGTGACCACCGTCCAGCGGCAGCAGCGGCAGCAAGTTGAACGCCCCGACGAAGATGTTCAGCGAGGCAATGATGAGCAGCAGCACGCTCACCTTCGCCTGCCAGGGCAGCGCCGCCTGCACCACGTCTCCGGTCAGCTGGCCGATGCCCACCACGCTGCTGACCTGGCCGGCCGCGGTCTTCGACCGGTTCTTGTTAAACAGGCTCGGGATCGCCGCGGGCAGCCTGGCGATATCCGAGGCTGAGGCCGTCAGCGTGCCGGCGAACTGATCGCCCGCGTAGCCCCAGGCGCCGAAGAAGCCGCTTCGCTGGTACACCACCATCGGCTCGACGCCCAGGTAGGGGACGGCATCCCGCGGGATGGCGGCAAGCGTGACCGTGAGGTGCACGTCGCGGCCATTCCGCTCGACGACGACCGGGACGGCGACCCCTGCCTTCTGTGCCTTCAGCACCGTGTGCAGCTGATTCCACGACCCGACCGGCCGGCCGTTCACGGAGACGATCTTGTCGCCCGCCTTGAGCCCGGCTCGCTGCGCGGGCGACTCCCCCAGGTTGTGCCCGGCGCATGGGTGAGTGCTGTTCAGCGCTTTCGCGGTGGCCGGCACGCAGCCGGCGCTAGCGACCACGCTGGTGCCGTAGTTCGGCTGCCCGATCGCGAACGCGACCAGGAAGAGCAGGACCAGCGCCAGCACGAAGTGCATGAACGACCCGGCTGCCAGCACGATGATGCGCTGCCAGCCTGGCTGGTTACGGAACGACCGAGGCTCGTCGGCGACGTCGACGTCCTCGACCGAGGTCATCCCGGTGATCTTCACGAATCCGCCGAAAGGCAGCGCCTTGACGCCGTACTCGGTCTCCCCGCGGAAGGTGGACCACAGCGTCCGGCCGAAGCCGACGAAGAACTGGGTGACCCGCATGCCGAACTTCTTCGCCGTGGCGAAATGGCCGAACTCGTGCAGCATGACCGAGGTGAGCAGGGCGACGACGAAGATCAGGACGCCGAACAGGAAGGCCAGCCGCTGGCGCTCGATGATGAGCAGCGCCACCACGAGGGCGACGATGATGAGCCAGGCCCGAAGCTGCGCGCGCGAGCCTGTGGTCCGCCGGCGCTGGCGGTTATTCCCGTCCTGGCTGTTACCGTTCTGATCGCTGGGATCAGCCGGGCCCGTCAGACCCATCAGGCGGCGCCTCCTTCCCCGTCAGCTCTCGTGCGCGGTCTCTGGCCCAGCCGTCAGCGCTTAGCACGTCTGCCAGCGTCGCGGCAGCCCCTGCTGAGTCGTGATGCTCTGAGACTACCTGGGCAACGGTATCGACTATTCCGGCGAACGGGATCTGCCCGGCCAGGAATGCGTCCACGCATACCTCGTTGGCCGCGTTATAGACCGCCGGCATCGTGCCGCCCGCCGCGCCCACGTGCCTGGCCAGCGGCACGGCCGGGAAAGCCTCCTCATCGAGCGGCTCGAACGTCCAGGTTTGCGAGGCCGTCCAGTCCACCGCGGGCGCCGCGCCCGGCACCCGGTCCGGCCAGCCCAGCCCGAGCGCTATCGGGATGCGCATATCCGGCGGGCTGGCCTGGGCAAGCGTGGATCCGTCGGTGAACTCGACCATCGAGTGGATCACCGACTGGCGGTGCACCACCACCTCGATCCGGTCGAATCCGATTCCGAACAGCAAGTGCGCCTCGATGATTTCCAGCCCCTTGTTCACTAGGGTCGCGCTGTTTACCGTGATCACCGGGCCCATTGACCAGGTGGGATGAGCGAGCGCCTGGGCGGGCGTCACACCGGCCAGGTCGGCGCGGCTGCGGTGCAGGAACGGCCCGCCGCTGGCGGTCACGATCAGCCTGGCAACCTCAGCTGAGCGGCCGCCGCGCAGGCACTGAGCGATTGCTGAGTGCTCAGAGTCAACCGGGACGATCTGACCGTCGGCGGCAAGGCCGGCAACCAGCGGGCCGCCCATGATCAGCGACTCCTTGTTTGCCAGCGCCAGCACGCGGCCAGCCGAGAGCGCGGACAGCGTCGCGGCCAGGCCGACCGCGCCGGTGACCGCGTTCAGCACTACGTCACACTGCCGGGCAGCCAGTTCGGCCACGGCATCCGGGCCTGCCTGCAGCTCCGGAAGCTTTCGCCGGGCGCCGCCGGCTGACCCGATGGCGGCAAGGGCCTCGCGCAGCTCTGGCACTGCGGCGGGACTGGCCACCGCCACCACCTCGGCGCCGAGCTCAATCGCCTGCCGGGCCAGCAGGCCAGGGTTACCGCCGGCGGCCGCGATCCCGGCCAGCCTGAAGCGCTCCGGGTTACGGCAGATGATGTCGACGGCCTGGGTCCCGATCGATCCCGTCGACCCCAACAGGATGACGTCCCGGCGCTGGCCGGTGCTCGAGGATTCCACCTAGTCATTCTTCACCAGCCGCCGGCCGCACCGCACCGGGCGAGTACCAGTGCGACGGTGCCCGGAGTACCCAGGCGGCAGCGCCCGCGAGTACGGGGCAGCCGCGCCTGGTGGGTAGCGTTACTCCGTGCGCTACCCCGTCGTCACCCTCAGCAGTCCCGCGGCTCAGCAGCCGGACTGGCCCGACCCGGCCGAGGCGGAGGCCGTCGTGACCGAGCTTGCAGGGCTGCCGCCGCTGGTGTTCGCCGGCGAGTGCGATCAATTGCGCGAGCGGCTGGCAGCGGTCAGCCGCGGGGAGGCATTCGTCCTTCAGGGCGGCGACTGCGCCGAGACCTTTGCCGGTGCCAACGCCGACGCGGTCCGCGCGAAGCTGCAGACGATCCTGCAGATGGCGGTCGTGCTGACCTACGGAGCCAGCGTCCCGGTCGTCAAGATCGGCAGGCTGGCCGGCCAGTTCGCCAAGCCCAGGTCACGGCCGACCGAGATAAGAGACGGCGTCGAGTTGCCGGCCTACCGGGGCGACGCCATCAACGGGTTCGACTTCACTCCGCAGGCGCGGGCCCATGATCCCGCCCGGATGCTGCGTGCTTACCACTGCGCCGCGGTAACGCTCAACCTGTGCCGCGCGTTCACCACCGGCGGGTACGCCGACTTGCACCAGGTACACGCCTGGAACCGGGACTTCGTCCGGAACAGCCCGTCCGGCCGGCGCTACGAACGGCTGGCCGGCGAGATCGACCGGGCGCTGTCGTTTATGCGGGCCTGCGGCGCGGAGTCCGAGGAACTGCGCTCGGTCGAGTTCTACTCCAGCCACGAGGCCCTGCTCTTGCCCTACGAACAGGCGCTGACCCGGATCGACTCGCGCACCGGCCTGGCGTACGACGTCTCGGCTCATTTCCTCTGGATTGGCGAGCGGACAAGGGCGCTGGATGGCGCGCATGTGGAGTTCGCGGCCAGCATCCGCAATCCGGTCGGGGTGAAGATCGGGCCGGAGGCGACGCCGGACGAGGTGCGAGCGCTGATCCGGCGGCTTAACCCGGACGGCGAGCCCGGCCGGCTGACGCTCATCACCCGGCTCGGCGCGGATGCGATCCGCACCCTGCTGCCGCCGCTGATCAAGGCGGTCCAGGAAGAGGACACCCCGGTCGCCTGGATATGCGACCCGATGCACGGCAACACCTTCGAGGCGCCAAGCGGCCACAAGACCCGGCGGCTGGCCGACGTGCTCGACGAGGTGCAGGGCTTCTTCGAGGTGCACCGGAGCGCCGGCACCCATCCTGGCGGCATCCACATCGAGTTCACCGGCGACAACGTAACCGAGTGCGTCGGCGGCAGCCACGAGATCAACCCGGCGGACTTGCATCAGCGTTACGAGACGGCGTGCGATCCCCGGCTCAACCGCGGTCAGGCCCTTGACCTGGCGTTCACGGTGGCCGAAAGCTACCGGACGCTGCCGGGCTAACTCCCGCCGCGAGTTGCCCCCACGCCACCACCGGCCGTCGCAATCCGGCAAGCCGGCCGGCCCGATTCCGGCGAGCGCGAAAGCCGGCCAGCTAACCGCTAGCTGACGGCTGGGTAACTGGGCGGAAACAGGCGCGCGGGCTCCCAGTCCGGGCGCAGCGGCATGCCGGACTCCCCGCCGTTGCCGAGCTTGACCCCGAGCATCTGGTGCAGCTGGATCTGATTGCGCTCGAAGCCCAGCCGTGACCCCGCCATGTACAGCCGCCACACGCGCGCCGTGCCCTCGCCTACCTCGGCGACCGCCTCGTCCCAGTGCTCGTCGAGGTTCGCGCACCACGCAGCCAGGGTCCTGGCGTAATGCTCGCGCAGGTTCTCGGCGTGCCGGACCTCGAAGCCGTTGTCGTGCATCAGCGACATCAGGAAGCCGGGACCCTCGAGCTCACCGTCGGGGAAGACGTAACGGTAGATGAATCCGTCGGTGACCCGCGCCGGACCGGTATTGTCCGGCCGGGTAATGCAGTGGTTCAGCAGCCGGCCTTGCGGCACCAGCTTGCCGTGCAGGAACCGGAAGTAGCCAGGCAGCTGAGCCTTGCCGATGTGCTCTGACAGCCCGATCGAGCTGACCGCGTCGAATCCGGTCTCGGTCACCTCGCGGTAGTCCAGGTGGCGCACCTCGGCGAGGTCGGAAAGGCCGCGTTCCTTGATCGCCCGCTGTGCCCAGGAAGCCTGTTCGGCAGACAGCGTCACGCCAAGGGCGCGGACTCCGTAGTGCTGCGCGGCGTGCATGACCATGCCGCCCCAGCCGCAGCCGACATCCAGCAGCCGCATGCCCGGCTTCAGCGCGAGCTTTCGTGCCACCAGGTCGAACTTGGTGCCCTGCGCCTGCTCCAGAGTCGCGTCCTCCGACGGGTAACACGCGCACGTGTAGGCCATGGACGGCCCGAGTACCCACTCGTAGAAGGTGTTGGACACGTCGTAGTGATGCGCGATCGCCGTCGCGTCACGCCGCTTGGAGTGCCTGCGGCCAGCCAGCCAGCTGCTGTTGACCCGCACCTCCTGCGGCGGCGGCGCTACCCGGGGGAACAGCACCTTTGGCCCGCCCAGGCTCGTGAGCAGCTTGAGCTTCTGCGTCAGGCTCATGTCCACGTCCTGGGCATTGGCCATCCGGGCCAGCGCCGTGTACATGTCGCCGGCCACGTCGAGGTGGCTGGAGACGTATGCTCGGGCAAGCCCGAGTGCGCCGGGCGCCTGAGCCAGATACGCCACCGCCGTCGGGGACTTCACGGTGATCTTGATGGGCGAGTCGTTTCGACCCGCGGAACTCCCGTCATAAGCTTCGAAACCGACTGGGGCATCCGGGCCCGCGACCCGCTCGAATACCTCCGCCAGAGCCATCTGCGACCTCTTTCGCTCGTTCCCTCGATAATCGCCCGGCGCTCACACGCCGCGCACGCACTTGTCGTAAAGGTCGGCTAGCCGGCCGTCCGGATCGTAGGCACGCTTCAGCCCGGCGTATTCCGGTCCGTTGTACCGGTCCCAGAACTCCTGCCTGGAGTAAAACGATGTCGAGTACAGCCCCTTGTGACCGCCAAGTTCAGTCACCTTGTCCTCGATCCGCCGGTTGAAGTGACCGTCGGTCGCTCCTGGCGGCAGCGCGACGGTACCCCAGAATCCGAAGTTGACGTAGACCTGCCCGGGCTGCATCGGGTACAGCGGCCACGTCGTGTCGCCGCGCAGCCGCAACGGGCAGAGCCACACCGGGCTCATGCCGACCTCGGTCAGGAAATAGGTCGCGAACGCCGCCGACTGCCCGACCGGTATCTCGACATCCTGGATCACCATCTCTGTCTGGGGCTTACCGAGGCGAGCATCGAGCTTCCGGGTGAAGCCATGCTTGCGATCGAGGGCGACAAGCTTGCGGTAGACGTCGGAGCGCCGGTACCGGCGTGGCCAGAGCGCGCGGACCAGCGGGCGCTGCACCCCGAACGGCCGCGAGCACCAGAACCAGTCGGTGTCCCATCGCCACAGGTAGTCGCTGATCGTCAGGAAGTCCTCCTTCGGGCCGCGCAGCGACTGGTAGTAGATCCGGCTCCGGGTGTAATCGCTTCTCCACGGAGCCACGTCGCTGAACGCGCCGATGGTCAGGTACATCTCGTCCAGGCTGAATGCCACGCCGTCGATGAAGTCGGCCCGGTGCCCTTCGTAGCTGCCGTGCGCTGCCGCGTGCGCGACCGCCGCGAAGCACTCGGCCGGGTCGGTGAACCCGAAGTGCCGCAGGTGCACATAGGGCTTGACCGGCTCGAGCTCGATCGTGAGCGCCAGGGTGTAGCCGAGCGTCCCGTAGGAGTTCGGGAACCCGCGGTAGAGCGCAGCATGCTCGCCCGAGGGCGTCGCGGTGACCACGCGGCCGTCCCCGGTGAGGATCTCCATCGCCAGTACCGACTCGTGCGGCATGCCGTTGCGCAGCGACGTCGACTCAATGCCCAGGCCGGACACCGCGCCGCCCAGCGTGATCGTCTTCAGCTGGGGCACGACCAGCGGCATCAGGCCGTGGCGCAGCGTAGCCGCAGTGAGATCCTCGTAGCTAGTCATGCCGCCGGCCAGCGCTGTCCTGGCCGCCGGGTCCACCGAGATCACGTGCCCGAACTGGGACACGTCAAGCTGGTGGCCCGGCGCGCCGGAGCGGAACCTGAACAGGTTGGAAGTGCTCTTCGCCAGCCGGACCGCGCTGCCGGACGGGATTGCGGCGTACGCCCGCTGGATGGCCGCGACCGCCGCCTGGTGCTGTTCCAGCAGCGAACCTGGCCTGGGCAAGCCACTGACCTCAGTCACCCGTTCTCCTCTGCGCTTGGCTCTGGCCGCTTGCCCATCGCAAGATAGTCACGTCCCCGGACGTGCTCTCGGCTCCCCGCATCGGGACACGGGAGGCCGATCAGCCTCCGGATACCCGTGCGAGGCGGGGCATGTCCCCGTCATACCTTGGGAAGGCATCATGGGCAAGGTCTACCCGGAGCTGGACGAGCGGCTCAGGAAGTTTATCGGCACGCAGCCTGTCTTCTTCGTGGCGACTGCTCCTTGCCTGAGCGATGACGGCGATGGCGGTCACGTCAACCTCTCGCCGAAAGGCTACCGGGACACTTTCGCGGTTCTCGGCCCGCGGCGAGTTGCCTATATCGACCTGACCGGCAGCGGCGCGGAAACCATCGCGCACCTGCGGCAGAACGGCAAGATCACGATCATGTTCTGCTCATTCGACCGGGAGCCGAAGATCCTGCGGCTTTACGGCACCGGCCGGATCGTCCTTCCAGGCGCTCCCGGCTGGGCGGAGGCGGCCGCCCGGTTTCCCGCCACCGGATACGGCAGCAACCCGGCGAGCCGGCGCGCGATCATCGTCGTCGACCTGGACCGGATTGCCGACTCCTGCGGCTACGCGGTGCCGCTGATGGAAGTCGCGGCGGAGCGGGATGTGCTGGTCAGATCAGATGGGAGGAAGTCGGCCGCACAACTGGCCGCCTACCGCGCCGAGAAGAACGCGGTCAGCGTCGACGGATTCCCGGCTCTGGATGGGCCGGATGCCGCCGGAGATCTGGCTCTGCCGGCCGTCCGGGATCTCAGCTCTGCGGAGCCAGCGAGCCGCGGTAGGCGTACAAGTCCCGCAGCAGGCTGATCTCCGCCCCATGATGCACTTGCTCGTTGATCAGCGTGCTGATCACGCGGTGCACTGGCCACCGCTCGCCCCGGTTCGTCGGCACCAGCTTGTCCAGGTCGGCGTCGCTCAGGTCGGTGAGCGCGTCCGTTACCGGCTGGTGACTGGCGAACAGCCAGTCCGTTGCCTCGGCCACGTCTCCTGGCATCTCAAGGTCGAAGGTCAGCGAGGCCGAGCCGAACGCGTAGTCCCAGTAGAGGTAATTCACGCTGGCTATGTGCAGGGTCCGCCAGGCAATCGTGGTGAACGGCGCAGGCTGCGGCTGGGCCGGGTCGTAGTCGATGACCCACTCCCCGCTGCCGTCGGCGCTGACGCCGCGAGACTCTGACCGGCGGTGCACAGTCCAGCATCCGGCGACCGGCTCCCAGAAGAACTCCTGCTCACCGACCCCGGACAGCACGCGCCGCAACGATTCGCAGGACGCGGCGTAGGCAGTACGAAGGATCTCGGCACCGGTCGTCATGCCAGCAGTCTTACCCGGGCTCAGCCGGAGCGCGACTAGCCGCGCCTGCACGATCCCGGCCGGCGATCCTGCGGGCCGCCAACCGGGACGCAACCGAGCTGGCCAGGTCACGGACGCGGCCAGGGCGAGCTCTGCCCCTGGTCCTGAGTTTCCGATCGGGCTCCTACAGTTGGCGCATGCGAATCGCGCTGATCAACTCAGGACTCGGCCTGCTGGCGCCCGCGGCAGTGCTGCACCGGATGCGACCGGACGCTGACCTGGTGCTTGCCCCCGACCCCGACGGAATGCCGTGGGGACCGCGGACGCCGGACGACATCGCTGACCGTGCCCTGCTGTGCGCCCACGCGACCTTGAGGTACCAGCCAGACATCCTCGTGATGGCCTGTAACACCGGCTCGGTCCACGCCCTCGGCCGCATGCGGGACGAGTTCGAGCCAGACATCCCGGTGATCGGCACGGTCCCCGCCATCAAGCCAGCAGCGGCCGCGTACCGGAACGTCGCCATCTGGGCGACTGCCGCCACCACCGCCAGCGCCTATCAGCGCAGGCTGATCGCCGAGTTCGCCGGATCGGCCAGCGTCACTGCGGTGGCCTGCCCGGGCCTGGCGGACGCCGTCGACGCCGGTGACGATGCAGGCACCGCTGCGGCAGTGGCCGCTGCCGCCTGCCAGACGCCAGCGGGGTGCGGAGCCGTGGTGCTCGGCTGCACCGAGTACGAACTGGTCACCGGGCAGATCCGCCAGGCTGTCCCCGGTGTCGTGACCTTCGGCTCGGCGGCAGCCGTCGCCGCTCAAGCACTCCGCCGGATTCCGCCGGCCGGCCCGGTCGGGCACGCAGACGGCGAGCCGGCCCTCGCGTCCGGCACTGGGACGGCCAATGGCCGCCTCGGTACGGTCCGCGTACTGCTCAGCGGCCGGCCCGCCGGATTGCCGCAGGCTGCGCTGCGTTATCCAGAAGGCCGGCTGCTGGCTCCGCTGGTCGTGACTGGCGAGGAGCGCGAGCCGGCTGCTAGCCCGGTTGCCGGGGGCTAGGTCCAGCCCGCCAAGGCCGGCCGCCCATCCTGACGTGCGGTCTCAGTTGCCCACTCGGCCCCGCGAGCGCGCCCGGCGAGCCGCCGCCTGCGGCCGCCGCTGTCCGGCGCGCGGATCGCGGATGCCCTGCATGTTCGTTGCCCTGGGCCCATCGGGTGCCCGGCCCGGCTGCACTGCCGCGCGGCTGGCCGGAATGCCCTGCCTGTCGTCGGCAGTTCCGGCAGGCCGCCCGGCTGAACCAGAACGCCGCTGCCGTGACTGCGCCTCCGGCCGTGATCGCGCGGCCAGGTCGCCGGGCAGATCAGCCGGCGAGGCCGCGTAGCTCGCCGCGACCGCGGCAGGGGTCATCGGCAGCCGCGCCGCCGATGGCGGCAGTGCCGCTTCAACGACTCCGGCCAGCAACTTGGCCATCGAGTAGCTCGGGTCAGCACTCAGCGCGCGATCAACGGCCATGGCCGCCAGGACCCCGTTCCCTGACTGCCACGCCGTGAACGCCAGCAGTGACGCCGGCGCGGGCGCGTAGTCGAGAGCCGCGCACCGGAGCACATCGGTCCAGAGCCGGCAGTGGTGATCGCGGCAAGCAGGGTCCATCCGAGCCCAGGCGTCGTCGCGGACCCGAAGGTCTGCCAGCAGCACGGCCAGCCAGGCCAGGTGCTCGGTGCTGTCGATCGTCGCACCGGCACGGTACCGGCGGATCGCGCGCTGAACCTCTCTGCGGCCGATCCTGGTGGCTCGTAGCCGCGGATCCCTGTCCTGGGCAGCCACGCCGAGTTCAGCCAGCCGGGACAGCCTGAGCAGGGCACCGCTCGTGGCTTGCGCGATCAGGTCAGCGGACCCGGCGGGCCGGGCAAGGGTCCGGGCGAGCGCGTCGCGATCGGGCTGCGCGGCCAGGCCGGCCTTAGTCATCGCTGCCGCAGCCGGGTGAGAGCCCGGATCGTAGGACCGGCCGCCCGGCGGGCAGCAGGCCGGATCGTCGCAGAGCATCGACCAGTACCTGCCCGAGTCGGCCCGCAGCACCTCTCGCAGCTCGACACCGCTGCCGATCAGCCGGACGGCTGTCGAGGCGATGACAGGATTCACGAGATCCTCCGGCCCGTAGCCGACCAGCAGGGCAGAGCCGATCCGCTCGCGGTCAAGCACGTAACAGGCATGCTCGGCGATGTCGTCGGCAAGCGAGGAGTCGGGTGGCTCCGGCAGGTCGTACCGGAAAGTGACCATCACCCGGTTCCGCTCGCCGAGGCCGAGCACCACCAGGCTCCTGCTCGGGTAGAAGCCGAGCAGGTGCGGGACGACCGCCAGGACGGCGTCCGGAGTAGCGGCTTGCAGTTGCACCCGGCCGGCCAGGCCAGCGGGCCGGCCGCCTGATGAGGGAGTTAACGTGCGCGGGGCGCTGGCACCCGCAGGATTGATGTTCGTCATGAAACCAGCATCGGAACCGGCAGCCAGCGGCAGCGACGGGATAATCACTGCCCGGTGGGGGCGAAGGCAGGTGGCACACAGCGCGGGGAATCGCGTTGACAACTGGCGCCTTCGCGGGAAAAGGCGGCCTGCCCGGCTAGAGCGCGATGCCCAGCAGCGCGTCGACGGCGGCGCGAACGAGCGGCCCCGACCCTTCCGCTTGCCCCGCCGCCGCTACCCGCGCCCACTCGTCGATGACCTCGATCGCGCCGGGCGCGTCAAGATCGTCAGCGAGTCGCTCGCGCATCCTGGCCAGCACCCGCTGACCTGCCCCGTCACCGGCAGCGGGGCCGTCGGCGGGATAGCCAGCGCGGCCGTCGGCGGCAGCGGGCCAGCCGGCTGGCGTGGCTGCGGCAACGGCCGTGCGCCAGGCGGTCAGACGGGACGACGCCGACTCAAGCGAGTCAGCAGTCCAGTCCCAGTCGGGCCGGTAGTGATGCGAGATGATCGCCAGTCGGATTGCCATCGGATCGTTGCCAGCCGCCAGCAGCGCAGAGACGAACACCAGGTTCCCGCGCGACTTCGACATCTTCTCGCCGTCGAACCGGACCATGGCCGAGTGCGCGTAGCGGCGCGCGAACGGCGGCTCCCCGTCGCCGTCAAGCGCCACCCTGGCGTGCGCCGCGCTCATCTCGTGATGCGGGAAGATCAGGTCCCGGCCGCCGGCCTGAACGTCGAATGTGCGGCCGAGGTAGTGGGTAGCGATGGCTGCGCATTCCACGTGCCATCCTGGCCTGCCCTCGCCGAGAGCAGACGGCCAGGACGGCTCACCCGGCCGCTGCCCGAGCCAGACCAGCGGATCGACCGGATCTTTCTTGCCGGGCCGTGCCGGGTCTCCGCCGTTCTCCGCACATAGCCTCACCATCGTCTCGCTGTCCAGCCCGGACACCGAGCCGAAGGCAGGATCGGCGGCGCGGGAGAAGTAGGTGTCGCCGTCAAGCTCGTACAGCGACCCCCGCTCCGACAGCCGCTGGTTGAAGGTCTCGATCAGCGGCAGGGCCTCGACAGCCCCGATGTAATGCGCCGGCGGCAGTATCCGCAGTGCGGCCATGTCAGCCCGGAAGTCAGCTATTTCCCGGTCGGCGAGGTCGCGCCAGTCCTCCCCGTCGCGGGCAGCGCGCTCGAGCAACGGGTCGTCGACGTCGGTAACGTTCTGGACATACCGCACTCGCTTCCCGGCATCCCGCCAGGAGCGGACCAGCAGGTCCCAGGCCAGGTAGGTGGCCGCATGCCCGACGTGGGTCGCGTCATAAGGCGTGATCCCGCAGGCGTACAGCGTCGCCGTCGGGCCTGGCGCTGCGACGGCCAGCGAGCCGGTCGCCGTGTCCCAGATCAGCGGCTCGGGGCCGGTGCCAGGCAGATCGGGCAGGTCAGCGGCGGGCCAGGACATCATGGGTGCCAGGTTATCGCTAGCGCTGCCGGGCGAGCTCATAGGCGTACGCCAGTTCGATCAGCCTGGGCTCACTCCAGGCAGGGCCCATGAACGACAGGCCGACCGGAAGCCCGCTCACCCGGCCAGCGGGGACGGTGATAGCCGGGTAGCCCGCGACGGCGGCCGGTCCCGACGTGCCCCATCCGTGGTAATCGCCCAGCACGTGGTCGATAAGCCAGGCCGGGTGCCCGGTCAGTGCGATCACGGCATCGAGCCGGTGGGTGGCGAGCGCCGCGTCGAGGGCGTCGCGGGCTATCCGGTTCGCTGCCGACCTGGCCTCGAGATAATCCGGGTCGCCGAGGTCACCGCTGGTTGCCTGCGCTGCCTCGAACAGTTCCTGGCCGAAGTGAGCGAGCACGCGGGCCGCGTTCCGGGAATTAAAGGCAATCAAGCCGGCCAGGTCAGCGGGATGGTCGCCGCCTAGTCCCGACAGGTACGCGTTGAGGTCGTGCTTGAACTCGTGCGTCAGGGCGGCGAACTCCGGCTCGCCCAGCTGGTCCGCGCCGGTCAGCTCGACCGGGTCCACGACCACCGCGCCCTGCCCGCGCAGCACCGCCAGTGCCGCGTCGAGCACGGCTGTCGTGCCCGCTCCCGCCTGCGCCGAGCCGGCCCGCCAGACCCCGACTCGCGCGCCGTCCAGGCCGGCCGGGTCAAGGAACGCGGCGTAGCTGGTCGCGTTGGCCGTCGCGGCCTGCGTCGCCTGATCGGCCGGATCGGCGCCGGCCATGGCCGTCAGCAGGGCGGCCGCGTCGGCCACGGTGGCCGCCATCGGCCCGGCAGTGTCCTGAGCGGCCGAGATCGGCACGATGCCGGACCTGCTGACCAGGCCGACCGTCGGCTTGATCCCGACCACGCCGCAGGCGGCGGCGGGGGAGACGATCGAGCCGTCGGTCTCGGTGCCGACCGCGACGGGCGCCAGCCCGGCCGCCACCGCGACCGCCGAGCCCGAACTCGAACCGGATGGGCTGCGACCGCTGCCATGCGGGTTCACCGCCTGGCCGCCGAGGGTGCTGAGCCCGCTGCTTGACGGCCGCGAGCGGAAGTTGGCCCACTCCGACAGGTTCGCCTTGCCGAGGATCACCGCGCCGGCTGCGCGCAGCCCGGTGACCAGGAACGCATCGGCCGCGTCGGCTCCCAGCAGCGCCGGAGACCCCGCGGTGCCCGGCAGCCCGGCTGCCGACACATTGTCCTTGATCAGCACCGGGATGCCCTCAAGTGGCCCCCGTCCTGCCCCGGCAGCCCGGCGTCCGTCGCTTGCCGCCGCCTCCGCCGCGACGTCCGGGCTCACCGTGATGACCGCGTTCAGGGCCGGGTTCAGGCGCTCAATCCTGGCCAGGTAGAAGCCGGCCAGCTCAGCGGCGGTAATCGTGCCGCGCTCCAGTGCCTGGCCGAGGCCGGCCGCGGTGGCGTTCGCGGCCGTGAGACCGGTCGCGCCCACGGCCTCCGCAAGTGATTCAGTCAACGACATGCTGGACAGAATAGGGCCATAGGCGAATCGTCACCGGGGGGATTTCCGTGGGGTCGTGGTCCAGATCACGCGCGCCCGGATTCTCGGGCCTGGCGGCGATGGCAGCGGCCGTCGCGACGGTGGCCGTGCTGGCCGGGTGCGCGGGCGGCGGCGCGGCCAGCACGAGCGTCTCCCCGTCCAGGCTCCAGATGCAGTACGAGCAGGCCGTTCGCAGCGTCCTGCCGTCGGTCGTGCAGATCACTACCGCCACTTCGACGGGATCTGGCGTGGTCTATGACCGGCACGGTCACATCGTCACCAACGAGCACGTTGTCGGCACCGCCAAGAGCGTGAAGATACAGGAGGCGGTGGGGAACAAGTCACTGACCGGGACGGTCGTCGGCACCTCCCCCCCGGACGACCTGGCCGTGATCCGGGTAAACAGCGACGCCGGCAGCCTGAAGCCGGCTAAGTTCGCCGACTCGAACACCGCGCAGATCGGCGAGATCGTGCTGGCGATGGGTAACCCGCTGGGCCTCACCGACAGCGTTACCCAGGGCATCATCTCGGCTACCGGCAGGATCGTCGGCGCCGGCGAGCCGACCGGGGCGCGGGCACTGATCAGCCCCGCGATCCAGACCAGCGCCGCGATCAACCCGGGCAACAGCGGCGGCGCGCTCGTGACTCTCGGCAGCGAGGTCATCGGGATACCCACGCTCGCGGCCAGGCTGCCCGGCGAGGCCGGCGCCGCGCCCGGGATCGGCTTCGCCATCCCCAGCAATACCGTGCGGAACATCGCCAACCAGATCATCAAGTACGGGAAGGTCGTCAGCACCGGCCGCGGGACCCTCGGGATCACGGCGCAGACGGCGGCCAGCGAGTCCGGCGAGCCGGCCGGCGTCGCCGTGCTCGGGGTCACGGCCGGCGGCACCGCCGCCAGCGCCGGGCTGCGTAAGGGCGACATCATCGTCGGCATCAACCGTCGCAGCGTTGCCAGCCTCGAGCAGCTCGAGGCCACCCTGTCCGGGCTCCAGCCCGGAACGTCGGTGACCATCCGCTACACGCGGGGCAGCGCCGCAGTTCACGCGGGCAGCGCGAAACTGGGCAGCCTGCCCTCCGGTTAGCGTTGGCGGGCCGGACCGAGAATCGGCCTTGCTAGCTACTGAGCCGCGTGAAAGACGAGCGTGCGACCCCGGCGTCGGCTTGACGACCGTCCCGCAGGGGCTTCGCTAGCCCAGGGCAATGGCGCGGGCCGCTTGGCGCTGACTGGTCTCATAGGCGGCAGCCATCAGGTCGATCTGCTGCCTCGGCAAACCGAGACCGAGGGCTTCGCGACGCCAGCCCGCAGTTGCCCGCTCGATCTCGCCGGTGAGCTCCCGCGCCTCGGCAGATGACAGACGAAAGTGGCCGCTGACAGACAGGGCCAGCTCGACGCTGGCTGTAGTGTCATCGATGTCGATGGCGGTGCTGAGACGCCCTGGCGCATTCGGATTCGGGTTGAGGTCATATGCCGGGGACAGCGCCCAGCCGCGCCGTTCCCTGAGGAATGCATGGTTGCGCAGGTGATCATCGGTGTTAGCGGTGAGGATCGAGAAGATCACACGCCGGTACAGTTCTCGCAGGTCGGCAGCTGGCCTGGTGGAGTGCAACTCGATGACCTCAGCGATCTCCAGGTAGCTGCGCAGCTCGCCATCGGCTGCTTCGAGCATGGTGAGCGCGCTGGCGAACCCTGTCCGGGATCCGTCTCGCCGGTCGAAGCGGTGCACGAGCAGCACCCGGCGTCCGGCCACGAGCAAAAGCTCCGACGCCGCGGCGGAGAGTCCCGCTAGGCGGGCCAGGCGGAGCTGAACCTCTTCCCATCCGGCGATATCCCACTCGTCGCTGCCCGAGCGGGGAAACTTCGCGATCGCCAGCCTGCCCGAGCCATCGATCACCGCGGCCTTGGGGCGTGCGCCGCCGAGTGAGCTGCCAGCGTCGATCAGGTCCGTCAGGTCACGGTCATCGGCATCCTCGACGTCCAGGTGATCAATCGCGCGCAGCAATCTAGGCAGTTCAATCATGCGGGGCACCGCCTGCCGATGCGAGGAAAAGTAGGCGGTGGTTCCCGGCTGGCGGAACCGGATGGCGCCCTGGCGCGCGTCGTCGCGTACCCCGAGCAGGAAATCTGCCTTGCCCAGCGTTCGCGGGGCAACCGAGGCCGCGCGGGCGCGCTCGCGTTCCGCGCGGCGCACGAGGTTCTCACCCCAGCGATCCGGCGCGCTGTCGGCGAACGAGCCGAACATGGCCTTGCCCGGCGGCGTGTGGAAGATGCCGGATGACTTCGGCAGAGCGGGATCGAGCGCGTAAGCGTCCGGGCCGGACAGAAAAGAATCGGAGTAACGGAACGACGCCGACGGCCCGCCGCGCTCATGCACCCAGAGCAGGCCGGCGACCAGTTCCCGCCCGCCGACCTGCACGGTGACCTCGACTGGATCCCGCGGTGCCATCAGCCGCGCACCCGCCTGGGCAGGATCTCGTCCGCACGCAGCCGTCCGACGTCCGTCTGGTAGGGGTCCGTCGCGGTAACGGCACTATCGAGGATTCCCAGAACCCGGAGCACGCGCACTAGGTTCTCCGTGCTCGCGGTGCCCCTGCCCTGCTCGATCGAGCGCAGCGTATCCCGGGAGATGCCCGCCCGCTCGGCGACCTGCGCCGTAGTCAGGCGCTGCAGTTTCCGCCAGTCCGACAGGTGCGTGCCAAGCACCCGAAGGGCGCGCGACACCGCGAGAGGAGTCACATGCGTAGCAGTCTTACTGGCGACCATAGCCTCCATAGTAACATTTAACGACGGTCTTACCAGTCGTTAAGTCCAAGCAGAGCTTCCCGGCACGGCCTCGCCGCAGGTCCCGCAGCGCCTTCAGGTCCGGACACGCCGCCTCCAGCGCAGCTGTCAGTCTCGCCCAGACCCCCGGTACCCGGTACCGGGGAACAAGACCATCCCGAGCACGAAATACAGCCCGACCCGCGAGGGCAGCAGCCGCAGGCGCCGCTCGGTGGCACCGGCCTCCTCCAGCACCGCATCCGCCAGCCCGAACGGCACGATCTGCGTCAGCTCACCCAGATGCCCCGGGCCGAACGCCCCCGCAGCCACCGCGATCGTCCTGGTAATGGCCACAACCGCAGAACTGATGGCTGACTGAACGCGCAACGGAGGTCCTTCGCGGCAGGTGATCTTGGTCGACACCCGTCATACCGGACCTCCGTCGCTCATGTCCGGCGAACACCGCGAACTCAGCCGAGCCGCTTGACAGCACGCCGCAACCCCTTACCTCCCCAGCATTGCCCCTAGACTCTGGCGGGTGAGCATGCGCATCGGCAGCCTGGCCGCCGTTCCCGCCCTGGACCGCCTCGACCTGCTGGGTGCGCCGGTGGCGGCCGCGCTGGCCAGCCTGGACGGCAAGATCGACGTCGGCGAAGTGGGCGTAGCCGAGATCGACCCCGCGCTGGCGGACACGGCCGCGTTCTGCCAGCGGTACGCGGTCGCGCTGAATGAGTCCGCGAACTGCGTGGTCGTCGCTGGCCGCCGTGGCGGGGAAGCCAGGATGGCCGCGTGCATGGTGCTCGCCACCACGAGGGCGGACGTTAACGGGCTGGTAAAGCGCGAGCTGGACGTCCGCAAGGCGTCGTTCGCGCCGGCGGATCAGGCAGTCGAACTGACCGGGATGGAGTACGGCGGGATCACCCCGATCGGGCTGCCGGCCGACTGGCCGGTCTTCGTGGACGCGGCGGTAGCACAGGCACAACGTGTGGTCATCGGCAGCGGGGTGCGGCACTCGAAGCTGACCCTGCCCGGTGCCGCGCTGGCCAGCCTGCCCGGCGCGGTCGTGCTCAAGGCGCTCGGCCGGTAGCGTCGGGCCCGCGTCACGGCAGCCACGAGACCTTGTGGGCGAGTGCCGCGTAGCCAACGAACGTCACCGCGTCGATCAAGGTGTGCGCGATGATCAGCGGCGTCACCCGCCCCCACCGGCGGTACAGGACACCGAAGATGACGCCCATCGCGGCGTTCCCGGCGAACGCGCCGAACCCCTGGTAGAGGTGGTAGGAGCCGCGCAGCACCGCGGCAACGGCGATGGCCTTCCACGGCGTCCAGCCGAGCTGATCCAGCCGCCGCAGCAGGTAGCCGATGACCAGGATCTCTTCCAGCAGCCCGTCGTGGGCCGCGCTGAGTAGCAGCACCGGGATCCGCCACCAGACCGCCGGCAGCGATTCCGGCACGATGTTCAAGCTCATTCCAAGCCGGAACGCGGCTACATACAGACCCAGTCCGGCACCGCCGATGATTGCCGCGAGAACAATGCCGCGCCGCAGATCCCGGCCGGGCTGACTCAGGTCCAGGCCGATCACCGATGGCCGCTCCCCCGACCTCGCCATCAGGTACAGCACGAGCACCACTGGTGCCAGCGCCTCGGCAATGCTGACCAGCTGCAGTACCAGGTCGAACCAGCTGACCGAGGACAACGTCCCGATCAGCAGCGCCTGCTGGCTGCTGAGCGGCTGCCGGGAAAGCAGCGCGCCGATCAGGTCCAGCAGGGCGTTCAGGCCGCTGGCGCCGAGTGACACCGCGAACACTGCGAAGATCTCCCACCGCAGGTAGCTCGGCGGCGGCAGGCTCAGGGTGCCGTGCTGGCTTTCTGGGGTCCCGGGCGCATCACAGCGCCGGGCATCATCACCGGCAGTCACCACAGGACTGTAGCGGGTGCGCGCGCCCGGGCCAGCATCGCCAGCGCCGGCGCAACCGGACCTTCGCCAGCACTGGCTACGGCAGCAGCGCGGTCAGCCGCTGCCACGCCAGGTCGGCGCCGGAAGCGAGGCAGCCGTCGACGATCGCCTCGGTGCCGAGCGCGCTGACCCGGACCGCTGGCATGACCGGGGCCAGCTTGCGCAGCTCGGCCTCGACCGCGGCGGCGAAACCGGGGGCCTGCCCGATGCCGCCGCCCAGCACGACGAGGGCAGGGTCGATCACGGTGATGATCGCGCAGACTGCCCGGGCGACCAGCTCGGCCTCGCCGGCCACCACCGCGGCCGCGCGCTCGTCACCCGACTGCGCGGCCGCGAACACCCGGCGAGCCGACACCGGCCCGCGCATCCCCGCGCGGCGGGCGGCACGCACCACCGCGGCGGCCGAGCCCGCGGCCTCCAGGGTGCCACGGCGCCTGGCATCGTGCGGATCGGATCCCTGTCCGGCCGAGATCGGCATGTAGGCGATCTCGCCGGCCACGCCGTGGACGCCGCGATGCAGGCGGCCGTCGATCATCAGGCCCATGCCGATGCCCGTGCCGATCTGCACGAAGGCGAACGTGCCGACGTCGCGCCCGTGCCCTTGCTCGCGCTCGGCCAGCGTCGCCGCGTCGGCGTCGTTTTCCACCACGAGCTGCTGGCCGAAAGCCGCCCTCAGCCCTTCCAGCACGGCCGGCCTGCCCCACCCGGACAGCTCGCCGGCCAGCGAGATCGCGTTGCGGCGCGGATCGTAGACGCCGGGAGCGCCGATCACGGTCTGGGTGACGGCCGACCGGCCGATCCCTGCGTCCGCGCACAGCTCGTCCGCCAGCCTGGTCAGCTCGGCGACCCGGCCGGTCGCGCTTGACGCCCTGGCGCGCAGCTGCGACCTTGCGATCGCCGCGCCGGTCAGGTCGGCCAGCGCGCCACGCAGGTACTGGCGGCCGACGTCCAGCCCGAGCACGTAGCCGGCCTCGGGGCGCACTTCGTACAGCACCGCGGACCGGCCGGGCATCCCAGTCCGCTGGCCCGCCTCGCGCACCAGGCCAGACCGCTCCACGTTGGCGAGCGCGAGCGAGACGGTCGGCTTGGACAGCCCGGAGACACGGGCTAGCTCAGCCCGCGAGCACCGGCCGAGCTGGCGGATGTGCCGCAGCAGGAGCTGCTCGTTCAGTGCGCGCAGCAGCTGCGGCCTGGCCGCCTGGCCAGTCCGCAGCGGCCCCGCGGCTGGCCCGGCCCGCTGCCCGGCTGCCTGGGCCGGCCGCGGGCCAGCGGCGCTGGCACTCTCGGCTGCCTGCGTCCATGTCGTCACCGTCACGTCCTCATCCTGTCGCACTGCAGGTCAGCGGGCGAATACCGGCGCATGGGCGTCGAAGCCGCCGACGGCTCGGGCCGAGCGGACTGATATCAAACCGTGCTTGTAGCGGCGCACATAGTTAGGATACTGTCCTAACAATCTTGGCCGGAACAGCCACCCGGACACCTCAAGAGCCGGACACCCTCGAAAGCCGGACACCGCATGACCCACCCCCCCGTCCTGCTCGGCATCGACTTCGGCGGCACGAAGATCGCGACATCGGTCTGTGACCTCTCCGGCAACCAGCTTGCTTCTGCCGTAGTCGACAGCCTCGCCGAGCGCGGCGCGCAGGCCAGCTTCGACCACGGTGTCGCCACCGCGGTCGGCCTGCTCGCCGCGCATGCGGCCGGGGCTGCCGTGGCGGCAGTCGGAGTAGCGACCTTCGGCATCCCGTTCGATGACCGGGTCGAGCTAGCCCCGGCCATCGACGGCTGGGAGCGGCTGGCACTCGGCCGCGAGCTGCAGCGGACATTCCCCGGCGCGGTCATCAGAGTGGGCACCGACACCAAGGCCGCGGCCCGGGCCGAGGTGCGGTGGGGAGCCCTGGCTGGCTGCGACCCGGCCGTCTACCTCAACCTCGGCACTGGCCTCGCGGCCGCGATCGTGACCGGCGGCAGGGTACTGTCCGGCAGCCATGGCGCAGCCGGCGAGATCGGCTATAGCCTGCGCGGACCCGGCGACGTCGGGCTCGCGCACGGGCAGCGGATCCTGCTCGAGGACATGATCAGCGGCCAGGCACTGCAGCGGCGTGCCAGCCTGCGGCGTGCCAGCCCGGCGGACGGGACCAGCCCGGACGGGACCAGCCCGCAGCCACGCCGGCTGACCGCCGCGGAGGTGTTCGCCGCCGCGGCGACGGACGCCGATCTGAACGACCTGATCACCGAGTTCGTGGACGAGCTTGCCTTCCACGTCGTGAACCTGGCCATCGTCGTCAACCCGGCACGGATCGCGGTCGGCGGCGGAATCACCGGGTCCTGGGACCGGATCCGGCCGCGGCTTGAGCAGGCTCTGCTCAGCGCGGTGCCTTATCCGCCCGAACTGGTCCTGGCGCACTTCCCGCACGAAGCGCCCCTGCTCGGCGCGGTCGCGCTCGCCGTCGACGCGGCCGGCGAGGCGACATCGCACACCGGCAATCAGCCGATCCAGCCGATCGACTCACCCACCGAAAAGTCAATCGGGCACTACAGTACTAATAGTACAAATAGTGTCTCCATTCCTGCACCGAACAACTTAGCTAGGAAGGGTTAGGGCACATGAGACGCTTCAAGTCAGTCGCGGCCATCATCGGCGCAGGCCTGCTGACGGCGATCGCCGCCTGCGGTAGCAGCACGTCCCCGGGGTCCAGCTCGGGTGCTGGCCCCAGTGGCGTGCTGACTCTTTCCGACGAGAGCGGCGCGCTGTGGACCTGCGGATTCAACCCGTTCAACTCCTCGGTCAGCTACCTCGACTTCGGCCCGGTGTACGAGCCGCTCATGTTCGTCGACACCCTGGAGAACGCCAAGGTGACGCCGTGGCTGGCGACCGGCTACAGCTGGAGTAACGGGAACAAGACCGTCACCTTCACCATCCGCAAGGGCGTGACGTGGTCGGACGGCAAGCCGTTCAGCGCCGCCGACGTTGTGTACACCTTCAACCTGCTGAAGAAGTACCCGGCGCTCGACGTCAACGCCATCTGGTCGGTGCTGTCCAGCGTCACCCAGAAGGGCTCGGACCAGGTCGCGGTGAACTTCAAGAACGCGGCCGTGCCGTACTTCTACTATGTCGCCGACCAGGTGCCGATCGTGCCCGAGCACATCTGGTCCAAGCTGACGAACCCGGTCACTTACAACGACCCGAACCCGGTCGGCACCGGCGCCTACACGGTGAAGTGCAAGCCCGAGCAGATCACCTTCCTGGCGAACAAGCGTTACTGGCAGCCAGGCGAGCCCAAGATCGCGCAGGTCAACGAGCCGGCGTTCACCAGCAACGACCCGGCGAACACTGAGCTGGCGACCGGCCAGGCCCAGTGGGGTGCCCAGTACATTCCGTCGATCAAGACGTTCTACGCCAGCAAGAGCCCGGCTTACCACTACTGGTTCCCGCCGATCTCCAACGTCTCTATCTTCATCAACCTCAAGAACCCGATCCTGTCGAACGTCGCCGTCCGCCAGGCCATGGCCTACGCCATCAACAGGACCAAGGTCTCGCAGATCGGTGAGTCCGGTTACGAGCCGGCCGCGAACCAGACCGGAGTAGTGACCCCGACGTTCTCCTCCTGGGAAGACACGGCCGCGGCGGCCCAGTACAACTACACCTACAACCCGGCCAAGGCCGAGCAGATCCTGACCAATGCCGGGTTCAAGAAGAACTCCAGCGGGATCTTCGTATCGCCGTCAGGCAAGCCGCTGTCGTTCACCATCATCAACGAGGGCGGCTACTCGGACTGGGTTGCCTCGATGCAGGTCATCCAGTCGGAGCTGAGGGCAGTCGGCATCCAGATCACGCCGGAGAACCTGGCCGGCACCGACTACGACACCAGGCTGTTCGACGGCTCCTTCGACCTCGCCTACTACGACGAGACCGGCGGCCCGAGCCCTTACTACGAGTTCCGTCAGTGGCTGTACTCGGCGAACACGGCGCCGATCGGCAAGCAAGCGACGACCAACTTCGAGCGGTACAGCAACCCGGCTACCGACCAACTGATCAACGAGTACGCCACCACCACCTCGGTAGCGACGCAGCACAACATCATGGACCAGCTTGAGCAGGTCATGCTCAAGGACGTGCCGCTGATCCCGGTGACCGAGGAGGTCGACTGGTACCAGTACGACACCGCGGCCTTCACCGGCTGGGCCACTCCGGCGAACGCCTACGCTCAGCCGGCCGCCTACCAGACGCCAGACCTCGGCATCATGCTGCTGCACCTGGCGCCCAAGAAGTAACTGCATCTTGACCCCGCACTGCCGAGCGCACAGGGTGAGCGCGAGGAACCGATGACACCAAGGAGCAGAGCGTGAGATTCGTACTGCGCCGAGCCGGATTCTTCGTGCTCACCCTGTGGGCCTGCGTGACGCTCAACTTCCTGCTGCCCCGGCTGATGCCGGGCAACCCGGCGATCGCGCTGATGGCCAAGTTCCACGGCCGGCTGAATCCAGCAGCGCTCAAGGCGATCGAGATTGCCTTCGGCGTCAACACCAATGAGAACCTGGCCGCGCAGTACGTCAGCTACCTGCACGACCTGGTCACCGGTAATCTCGGCACCTCGCTGACCTTCTTCCCGACCCCGGTCAGCGTCGTCATCCGCGGTGCCATCCTTTACACGCTCGGCCTGGTCGGCGTCACCACCATCCTTGCCTTCATCATCGGCACGCTGATCGGGGTCGCGGGGGCCTGGCGACGCGGCGGGTGGCTGGACAGCATCCTGCCGCCGGTGTTCGTCATCACCTCGGCAATCCCCTACTTCTGGGTCGGCATGCTGCTGATCCTGGTGTTCGGGGTAAAGCTGAACTGGTTCCCTTATGACTTCGCCTACGATCCGTCCCTGTCGCCGAGCCTGACCTTGCCCTTCATCGGCAACGTGATCGTCCATTCGATATTGCCGGCCATCGCGATCCTGATCACCTCGATCGGCGGCTGGATCCTGACGATGCGCAACACCATGATCACCACGCTGGCCGAGGACTACGTCAAAATGGCCAGGGCCAAGGGCCTGTCCAGCCGCCGGATCATGTTCGACTACGCGGCGCGTAACGCGATACTGCCGAACCTGTCCGGCTTCGCGATGTCAGTTGGCTTCATCGTCAGCGGCGCTGTGCTCGTCGAGTACGTCTTCAATTACAACGGCCTCGGCTACCTGCTGGTCCAGGCCCTCAACGCCGAGGACTACCCGCTGATGCAAGCGCTGTTCCTGCTGATCACGGTCGCGGTGCTGATAGCGATCCTGCTCGCCGACATCGTCACTGCCATCCTGGATCCGCGCACCAGGTCGGCGAGGTGATATCGCGATGGCCATCCTGACGGGCGCAGCAATCGGCGAGCCAGCCCCCGGTATCACCCAGCAGGGCGGTCAGCCCCAGGCCGGCCAGGCCCTCGGCCGCATCTGGCGGGCGATCCGGTCGAACAAGAAGGCGTTCGCCGGCGCGATATTGCTGGCGATCTTCACCCTGCTCGCCATCTTCCCGTGGGCGATCGCCCGCGACAATCCTCAGGCCGAGATCTACGGGCGCAGCCTCGGGCCATCTGCCGCGCACTGGTTCGGCACCACCTACTACGGCCAGGACCTGTTTGCCCAGGCAGTCTGGGGTACCAGGGAGACCCTCATCATCGCCGTCGTTTCCGGCGCGCTGTCGACCTTCCTGTCGGTGATCATGGGGCTCGCCGCCGGCTACCTCGGCGGCCTGTGGGACGCGGTGCTCAACTTCATCACCGACGTGCTGCTGGTGATCCCCACCTTCCCGCTGCTGATCATCATCGTGGCCTACCTGCCCGGGATCGGCGTCCCCGGCCTCATCACCGTGCTGGTGATCACCGGCTACTCCTACGGCGCGAGGCAACTGAGGGCGCAGACCCTGTCGATCCGCGGCCGTGACTACCTGGAGGCCGCCAGGGTCCGCGGCGAGCGCAGCATCTACGTGATCCTGGTGGAGATCATCCCGTCGATGACTTCATTGATCGTCGCGACCTTCCTCGGGACCGCGGTCTACAACGTGCTCGCCGCGGCCGGCCTGCAGTTCCTCGGCCTCGGTAACCCGGACTCGGTGAGCTGGGGCACGATGCTCTACTGGGCGCAGAACAACGAGGCGCTGCAGACCGACCAGTACCTGTGGGCCATCATCCCCGGCGCCCTGATCGGCTTGCTCGGCGCCGCCTTCGCGCTCATCAACTATGCCTTCGACGAGATCAGCAACCCCGCGCTGGCACGCGTCTCGCTGACCCGCACCCGCCAGCTGAACCCCGTGTTGAGGAGGCTCAGTGCGAACCGGGCAAACTGAGTGGCTGGGCGCCGGACCGGCCGGGACCGCCGTCGGTCCGGCGCTGGAAGTCAGGGACGTTTCCGTCAGCTACCTGACCAAGCGCGGCGAGGTCCGCGCCGTCGAGGACATCAGCTTCGACCTGGGCCGTGGTGAGTTTCTCGGCATCGTCGGCGAGTCTGGCTGCGGCAAGTCCACGCTGCTGTTCGCGATCGCCCAGCTGCTGTCGGCTCCTGCGGTGCTCAACGGCGGCAGCGTGGTGTTCCAGGGAGTCAACCTCGTCGGCCTGTCCGACGATCAGCTCGCCAGCATCCGCTGGAAGAAGCTGTCGCTGGTGATGCAGAGCGCGATGAACGCGATGAACCCGGTCAAGACGATCGCTGCCCAGTTCTACGACGCGATGCGCGCGCACGGCGTCCGGTCGAAGGCAGAAATTACCGAGCGCTCGGTCGAGGTGCTGCGCATGGTCGGCATCGATCCGGTGCACCTGAGGAGCTACCCGCATCAGCTGTCGGGCGGCATGCGGCAGCGGTCCATGATCGCCATGGCGCTGCTGTTCACCCCGGACCTGGTGATCATGGACGAGCCGACCTCGGCGCTCGACGTGGTCGCGCAGCGCTCGCTGATGATCCAGATCAAGGAACTGCAGCAGCAACTCGGCTTCGCGGTCATCTTCGTCACCCACGACATGTCCCTGGTCAGCCATTTCTCCGACCGGCTCATGGTGATGTACGCGGGCCAGATCGCCGAGCTCGGCGCTACTCGCAGCGTGTTCGACACCCCCCGCCATCCCTACAGCGCCGGCCTGCTCGACGCGTTCCCGTCGATCCGCGGGCCGAAGGTGCCGCTGACCGGGATCCCCGGCAGCCCGCCCGACCTGGCCCGGCAGCCCGACGGCTGCCGGTTCGCGCCGCGCTGCCCGCGGGTGCACGATGCGTGCCGGCAGCGGCCGGTCGAGCTTCTCAGCGTCGACGGCGTCCAGGTCCGCTGTCTTCTTCGCGGGAACGGGGCGATCCAGGGTGACTGACGATCTCCGGGCTTCAGGTCAGCCGCTGCTGCGTACCGAGGGACTGACCAGGCACTTCCGGATCGGCGGCGGCCTGCGTCGCGAGACGCTGCATGCCGTCGACGACGTCAGCCTTGAGATCGGCGACCGGGAGATCGTCGCGCTGGTCGGCGAGAGCGGCAGCGGGAAGAGCACGATCGCCCGGCTGCTGGCCAGGATCTACCGGCCGACCCATGGCGAGATCTATTTCCAGGGCGCTCCGCTGTCGAAACTGCGGTCGCGATCGGATGTGCTGCGATACCGCAGCGATGTGCCGATGGTGTTCCAGGACCCGTTCGGCTCGATTAACCCGGTATTCCGGGTGTCGCACGGGGTGCAGCGCAGTCTCAAGCTGCACCGGCCGCAGCTGTCAGCTGCCGAGCGAACCGAGGAAGCCAGGCGGGTCTTCGAGATCGTCGGACTCACTCCGGCGGCCGGGGTGCTGAGCGGTTACCCGCACGAGCTCAGCGGCGGCCAGCGCCAGCGGGTCGGCTTCGCGCAGGCACTGGCCATGCACCCCAAGCTGATCCTGGCCGACGAGCCGGTCTCGATGCTCGACGTGTCCATCAGGATCGGACTGCTGAACCTGATGAAACAGCTTCGCGACGAACAGGGCGTTTCCATCCTCTATATCACGCACGACATCGCCAGCGCGCGGTACGTCGCCGACCGGCTGATCGTGATGTACGCGGGTCAGGTCACCGAGCAGGGGCCAGTCGAGGATGTGCTCGCCGCACCGCGGCACCCGTACACCCAGCTGCTGCTATCCGCGGTGCCCGACCCGAAGGCCGAGCTCACCATGGGCGCCGGCACCGACCGGGGCGAGCCGCCGCGGGTGATCGACCCGGTGCCGGGCTGCCGCTTCAGGTTCCGGTGCCCGCTGGCGATGACCGGCTGTCATAGCCAGACCCCGGAACTGCTCGAGCTCTCCCCCGGCCACGACGTCGCGTGCCTGGTCGCGCAGTCCGGTGCCGAGGTGATGGCGTTCTAGCGCAGAAGTGCAGGCCTGCTCATCCAGATGAAGGCGGTTGAGATGAAACTCGCGGTTGTCGGCGGCGGCTCCACCTACACCCCGGAGCTGGTCGACGGGCTCGCCCGGCTGACCGGGGACATCAAGGTCACCGAGCTCGTCCTGGTCGATCCGGACGCCGAGCGGCTGTCGGTCGTCGGGCCGTTCTCCGCGCGGATCATGGCCAGGTACGGCCATCCGGCTACCGTCTCGTGGACCTCTGACCTGGACGCCGCGGCCGACGGGGCCGGCGCCGTCCTGCTGCAGCTGCGGGTCGGCGGGCAGGCCACCAGGCACCGGGACGAGACCTGGCCGCTGGAGTGCGGCTGCGTGGGCCAGGAGACGACAGGGGCGGGCGGATTCGCCAAGGCACTGCGCACGGTACCGGTCGTGCTGGACGTGGCAGAGCGAGTGCGCCAGCGAGCTGCCAGCAACGCCTGGATCATCGACTTCACCAATCCCGTCGGCATCGTCACGAGGGCGCTGCTGGACGCCGGCCACCGGGCCATCGGCCTGTGCAACGTGGCGATCGGGTACCAGCGGACGTTCGCCGGCCTGCTCGGCGTGCCGCCCGAGGCGGTCGCGCTTGACCACGTCGGCCTGAACCATCTGACCTGGGAACGCGCCGCGCTGGTTGACGGCAGCGACCGGCTGCCGGAACTGCTCGACAGCCACGGCGAGGAGATTGCCGCGCACACCGGGCTGCCGCTTGCGGTGACCCGCGCTGTCGGCGCCGTTCCCTCCTATTACCTGCGGTACTTCTGGGCGCACGACGCGGTGGTCGGGGAAGAGCGCGGCCGGCCGACCCGGGCGCAGGCCGTCGCCGAGATCGAGCGGCAGCTACTGGCGATGTACGCCGACCCCGCCCTGGACGCTAAACCGGAACTACTGCAGCATCGCGGCGGCGCGTACTACTCTGAGGCCGCGATCGCGCTGCTGGCCTCACTCGTCACGGGCGCCGGCGACCGCCAGGTGGTGAACGTCAGGAACAGCGGGACGCTGCCGTTCCTCGCCGATCAGGCGGTGATCGAGGTGCCTGCCACGATCGGCTCGGCTGGCGCTGCGCCGTTGCCTCTCGCGCCGGTAAGCCCGCTGTTCAGCGGGCTGATCGCGCACGTCTCGGCATACGAGGAACTGGCGCTGGACGCGGCGCTGCGCGGGGGCCGGGACCGGGTCGCCCGCGCGCTGCTGGCCCACCCGCTGGTCGGGCAGTACGACCTGGCCGAGAAGCTGACCGACCGGCTGCTGGCGGAGAACGCGCAGTTCCTGCCGTGGACCGCTAGCCAGTGAGCACCGATCGGGTGAGCACTGATCGATTGGGCACCGCGGCGCCCCGGCGAGCGGCTGTGCTGGCTATCGACGGGGGGAACAGCAAAACCGACGTGGCGCTGATCGGCGCCGACGGCGCCATCCTCGGGGTAGCCCGCGGCGGCAACTCCAACCACCAGGGCATCGGCATCGACGGCATGGTCACCGTGCTGTCCGGGCTGGTGCGGTCGGCTGCCGCCGCGGCAGGGCTGCCGGCCGGCGGCCCCGTCGCGCAGCACACCTCGGCCTGCCTGGCAGGCGCCGACCTGCCGGCTGAGGAAGCGGACCTGAACCGGCTGGTCGCCTCGCTCGGCTGGTCACAGACCAGCCACGTGCAGAACGACACCTTCGCGGTCCTGCGGGCAGGGCTGGATGACGGCGCCAGCCCGCGCTGGGGCATCGGGGTGGTCTGCGGCGCCGGCATCAACTGCGTCGGTGTTGCCCCCGACGGCCGGACGACCCGGTTCCTGTCACTGGGCCAGCTGTCCGGGGACTGGGGCGGCGGCGGCGAGCTAGGGCCGCAGGCGCTCTGGTGGGCAGTACGGGCAGAAGACGGGCGCGGCCCAACGACCGGGCTGCGCCGTGCCGTTCCCGCGCACTTTTGTCTCGAGCGGGTCGAGGACGTGGTGACCGGCGTTTACCTGGGCAAGATTCCGCACCAGGACCTGCGCGGCCTGGTGCCGGTGCTGTTCGCAGTCGCCGCGGCGGGCGATCAGGTCGCCAGGGACCTGCTGACCCGGCAGGCCGAGGAGATCTTCCTCATGGTCGAGGTAGCGGCCCGCCGGCTCGGCCTGACCGACCGCAAGGCCCTGGACGGCCAGCCGGTGCCGGTCGTGCTCGGCGGCAGCCTGATGACCGCGCGCGATCCGCTGCTCACCGGCGCCATAACTGACCGGGTGACAGCCAGCATCCCGGACGCGCAGATCCGGATCGTCAGCGTCCCGCCGGTAGCCGGGGCCGCGCTCCTCGGCCTCGATCACGTCGGCGCGCCGCCGAGTGCCGCCGCGCGGCTGCGCGACGGCGCATCTTTGCTGACTTAGCACTCCGCACGGTCGCTCACATCGGCGCTATATACCCTTATGCGCAATTCCAAGCGCACGTTTCGAGTGCTAAGCCGCCTCGCCTGGCGGGCGGTCGCACGGACGTGACACTGCCGGCAGCTGGAGCTGCGCGTAGAGGGCGCGGTGGTCGGTGCCGGGCACGCTGTGTGCCGAGACACTTCGCACGGCGCAGCGCGGATCAAGCAGGATGTGGTCGATTGCCAGCATGGCCAGCTTGCCGCCGGGCCGCGGGCCCCAGGTCGGGACGAGCCCGCGGCCAGCCTGAACGGCCGCGTCCACATAGCCCTGGCGCAGCAAGGCGCGGAAGCGGGCGTGGTCGACCGTCGCGTTGAAGTCGCCGGCCAGGATCACCGGGACATCGCCGGGCCCGGGCAGCAATTCCATCTCGGCGCGCCAGCGGGCTGCGCCGCTGGGCGAGTGCGACGGCCGGGGCGGGCGCAGGTGGACGCACACTAGCTGAGCGGACTCGCCGCCGGGCAGGTCGATGCGGGCCACCGGCATCGATCGGGACACGGGCCGGACCTCCAGCCCCTCGCGAAGCGGATAGCGCGCCCAGATGCCGCTGCCTTTCGGGCCGCTGGCGGCCGACTCGAACACCTGATACGGAAGCACGCTGCCGAGCCCGGCCTGCTGCAGCCGCGCTGCGGCGCCGGCCGTCAGCTCCTGCAGGAACAGCACATCAGCGCCGGTGACGACCACGAGCCGGACGATCGTCTCCGCGTCGGCCCTGCCGACCAGCATGTTCGACGTCAGCACCCGCAGTTCCGCGCCATCGACTGGCGGCTGGGGGCGCGGGATCGCCCGCGGCGCTACCGAGGCGGCGAGGGCGGCGGCAGCCAGCGTGGCCGCACCGCGGCTGCTGCCCCGTAGCAGCGGCAGGGCGGCCAGTGCTGCCGCCGTGACCTGGGGAGTGAAGGACAGCGCCGGGACTGCCCAGCCCTCCGCGGCGTGCAATCGGTCAGCGCCGGATAGCCGGGCACCCGCCCAGGCCGCCAGCCCGCCAGCTACGGCCCAGTGCAGGTGTGATGACGACACCTGGACATGATCGCAGACGCTATCGTTCCTGACCGCAGATGCCATCCGCTGATTGCGCTTGCTAACCCGGGATGAGACGGGCCGTGCGTGATGAGCAGTCGTCAGCGGAGCGACGTGAGTCCAGTGGGCGGTGCGGAGACCCCGGCCGGCGAGGACATCGTGGCTGCGGTGCTGACGGCGAGCCGGACGGCGGGTACAGCTCGCGGCGGGGCACGGCCGAGCGGCCGGCGCTAGCTCAGCAGGTAGCAGGCAATGGCAGCCGCCGCGGCAACGTTGAGCGAGTCGATGCCGCGGCTCATCGGAATCCGCACAGGCTGATCGGCGGCAGCGAGCCAGCGGCCGGACAGTCCGGTCCCCTCGCCTCCCATGAGCAGGGCTATCTTCCTGTCCTGCGCCGCCGCCCCGGCCAGCTCGCCGATCGGGAGCGCGGCCGGATCGGGAGTCAGCGCCAGCAGCCGGAAGCCCGCCGCCCGCAGCCCGGCCAGGCCGCCGCGCCAGTCCGGCAGCCGGGCATAGGGCACCGCCAGTACCGCGCCCATGGACACCCGTACTGACCGCCGGTAGAGCGGGTCAGCGCACCGAGGCGCCAGCAGCACGGCGTCGAAGCCGAGCGCGGCCACGCAGCGGAAGATCGCGCCGACGTTGGCGTGATCCACGATGTCCTCCAGCACGACGATCCGGCGGGCGGACGCCACCAGGTCGGCCACCGGCGGCAGCGGCACGCGCTGCATCGAGGCCAGCGCGCCGCGGTGCACGTGGTAGCCGGTGAGCCGCTCGGCGACCTCGGGCGGCAGTACGTACAACGGGGCCTCGCAGCCGGCCGCGACGGCTGCGAGGCTCGCCTGCTTGTCCGCAGCTACCAGCATCGAGCGGACCGGGTAACCGGCTGCGATAGCCCTGGCGATGACCTTCTCGCCCTCGGCGATGAACAACCCGTGCTCGGACTCCAGGCTGCGGCGCAAGCGCACGTCGGTGAGGCCGACGTAGTCGGCCAGCCGCGGGTCACTGGCGTCGGTGATCAGGAGCGGGCCGCAGGCCTGGTCGGCTGCCATGTGAGCCATTGTGGTCCGCTGCCGGGCACACGGCAGCGGGCAGGCGCCGAAGCCGGCAAAGTGAGCCGATCTGTGATCAGAAGCCCGATATAGTCGGGGCTGGCCGGGTGGAATGCGGACGCACCGAAGGACGCAGACGTGGCACAACGGGCATCGGGCTCGGGCCGTCGTGAGCGGTCCCGCCGCGTCGGCGTGGCGAAGCTGGTGGCGATCGCCGTCGCCGTGGCTGCCGTCTGCATGATCACCCTCACGGCCAGGGCGGTGATCTCGCGCGCCTCCTGCTCCGACGCTCCGGTGCTGGCAAACATCGCGGTCAGCTACGACATCGCCCCGGCTGTCGAAACCGTCGCCCGCGCATTCAACAACCAGAACTTCACGGCCGCCGGGCACTGCGTGCAGGTGCAGATCACCGAGGGCGATTCGGCGGCCGTGGCGAGCCAGATCGACGGCCAGGCCGCACTTCGCGGGCTGCCGGCCATCGACGCCTGGATACCGGACTCAAGCCTGTGGGTAGACATGGCCCGCAGCTACCCGCTGGGTGCCGAGAACGTGCAGCCCACCGGCAAGAGCGTGGCCCGGTCACCGTTGATGCTCGTCACCACCGCCGCGGTGGCTGCCAGGACACGCATCTTCGGCACGCCGCCCGGCTGGACCCTGCTGCTGCCGCCGGCCTATGGCGGACCGCCCGCCAGCCTGCGGCTGTCCGTGGACCTGCCGGACCCGACAGACAGCGCCGCCGGCCTGGCCGCCCTGATCGAGGTGAGCCGCCGGCTCGGGAATAGCGCCACGGCCAGGACAGCGTTCACCCAGTTCGTCTTCGACGTCGAGGCGACCGAGAATTTCGACTCGGTCTCGGCGCTGCAGCAGTTCGTCGCGAGCACGGAAGCGCCGTTCTTCCGGCAGGCAGTGACGGTGGCCAGCGAGCAAGCCGTGCTCGCCTACGACAAGGCGAATCCGCGCGCGCCGCTGGCGGCGCGGTACCCGGTCGGCCCGAGCAGCTCGCTCGGCAGCCCGGAACTCGACTACCCGTACGTGCTGACCACCTCGAAGCCCGGGCCGTTGCAGGCGGCCACCGAGTTCGGCAACTACCTGCAGTCCAGCTATGCCAAGTCGGCCATCCGCTACTACGGATTCCGGTCCGCCGACGGCGTGCCGGACGTGCTGCCCGCCTTCGCCGGGCTGAGTTCCCAGCCGCTGCAGCTGGCCAGCGCAGCCACCGCCAGCGAGGCAGCTTCGAACCTGCAGGCCTGGCAGAGGCTAGGGCTCGGGTCACGCGACCTGACCCTCATCGATGTGTCGCCCGCGATGAACCAGCCCGATGGCAACGGCACCCAGACGCTGGAACAGGAACTCAGCCAGACGGCGGCCCGCGGCCTGGCGCTGTTCCCTGACTCCACCCGGATGGGCCTGTGGGAGATGGGCGCCAGCCGGTCGGTCAGCAAGCCCTATGACCAGATGGTGACGATCGGGCCGCTGCCGGCCGACTACGGCGTGATCACTCGCCGGACCCAGCTCCAGGAGCTCACCGGAACGCTGACCACCGGTCACGGCACGCTCGCGCTGCACGCCGCGATCCTGGCCGCCTACCAGCAGATGACCCGGACCTACGCGCCGAACTACGCCAACGCCGTGCTCGTGCTCACCGCGGGCGTCGACAGCGCGCGCCATGACCTGCCACTGTCCTCGCTGCTCGGCAAGCTCAGAGCGCTGTACAACCCGGGCAGGAAAGTCGAGATCGTCATCCTGATGTTCGGCCGGCGGGGTGACTTCACCGCGCTGCAGCAGATCGCGAACGCGACCGGCGGCGCGGCCTACCAGGTCAGCAACCCGGCCTCGGTCGGCAAGATCTTCATCGAGGCGGTCTCACAGCGAGTGTGCGATCAGGGCTGCGCGGCACCGTAGCGCGCTGCGGCCCGCTCGCGAGTCACGGCCAGCGGCGCGTTCCCGCCCCGAACTTGCCGGAAATCAGCCGCGGATTCGTGTGAACCCGTTGCGGGCACCGTGCGTCATCTATGCATGGGGCCCGGCGAGAGCGGGGCGCCGGGCCTCACTGCAAAGACTCCGGGTCCCGTACGGGGCCCGGAGTCTTTGCACGTCAGCGGGCGCCGGCCGGCGCGCCAGGTCAGGTGACCGCGTCCAGCATCTGATGCGCCCGCGCGATCAGGCCCGGCACTGCCGGGCCTTCCCGCTCGAAGCCCTCGCCGACGGTCTGCTGCAGCAGGTAGCGGGCATGGATGCCCTCCATGACCACGGCGAGCTTGAAGTAGCCGAAGGCGATGTAATAACCGATGCCGCTGACGTCCCGGCCGGTCAGGTCCGCGTACCTGGCCGCGAACTGGCCGCGGGTATAGAAGCCCGGCAGGCTGGTGACGGTGGCGCCGACATTCAGGTTCGGGAACGCCTCCCCTGCGTCGGCCCAGTACGACAGGGTCAGGCCCAGGTCGGCCAGCGGGTCGCCGAGAGTGGACATCTCCCAGTCGACGACCGCCGCGATCCGGGCCGGCGTGGTGAGCTGCACTAGCGTGTTGTCCAGCCGGAAGTCTCCGTGCACCAGGGTGCCTTCGGCCTTCGCCGGATCGGGCAGCGCGGCGGTAAGCCGGGCGACTAGGTCGTCGTAGCCCGGCATCTGCCTGGAGTTCGACAGCTCCCACTGACGCTGCCAGCGGGATAGCTGACGGGCCAGGTAGCCCTCGGGACGCCCGAAGGTTTCCAGGCCAGCCGCCGCCAGGTCGACGCCGTGGATGGCCGCGAGCATCTGCGCCAGCAACTCCGACAGCTCAGCGGCCTGGGCGGGCGACAGCAGCTCGCCGTCCTGTGTCGTCCGCAGCACCTGGCCCTCGACATGCCGCATGAGGTAGAACGGGGCGCCGATGACATCGGGATCCTGGCAGCTGGCCAGCGGCCGTGGCACCGGCACCGCGGTGCCGGCTCCCAGTGCCGACAGCACCCGGTACTCGCGGCTCATGTCGTGCGCGGTGGGCAGCACGTGGCCAAGAGGCGGGCGGCGCAGCACTATCGTGCCGCCAGCGAGGTCCAGCCGGTAGGTGAGGTTGGAGCGCCCCCCGGAAATGAGCTGGACGCCGCGCAACTCGCCCAGGTCAGCCAGGCCAGCCCCGGCCATCCAGCGAGCCAGCGCGACCGGGTCCGCTACGCCGGGAACGCCGGGGACGCGTTCGATGCCGCCCGGAACCTCGACTCCGCCTGTCACCATTCACCTCGTCTGGACTCATCGGACCTGTTCCGGCCCCGGTGCCGGGCTCGCCGCCGAGCCCGTACCTGAAGCACATGCCGGTAATGATTCCTTATCGGCGGCCAACGGCACAGGGTTGCCGGGTGATATGCGCCGTACGGGAGCGAAGGTACGGTATGCAGCATGAGCGCCGAGAGTCTCTCCACGACCCCCAGGACCACGCTGCACCGGCTGCGGGAACGGGCCCGTACCGACCGCGCGGACCTGCACGCCGTGCTCGAGGCAGGGCTGGTCTGCCACCTTGGCGTGGTCATCGACGGCGTGCCCGTCGTGCTGCCGACGGGGTACGGCCGGATCGGCGACACGCTGTACCTGCATGGCTCATCCGCCAACCGGTCGCTGCTGACCGCTGCCGGGCAGCAGGTGTGCGTCACGGTCACGCTGCTGGACGGCCTGGTCTGCGCCAGGGCCGTGTTCCATCACTCGATGAACTACCGCAGCGCGGTGATCTTCGGGACGGCCCGGCTGGTGACCGATGCGGCGGAGAAACTGGCAGCACTCCGGGCGGTGACCGACCACCTGGTTCCCGGCCGCTGGGCGCACGTCAGGGAGCCCAACCGCAAGGAACTGGCCGCGACCGCCGTGCTCGCCGTGCCGCTGGACGAGGCCTCGGTCAAGGTCAGGGCGGGCGCCCCGAAGGACGAGGACGAGGACTACGACTCCGGCATCTGGGCTGGGGTGCTCCCTGCCGCACTGACCTTCGGAGCGGCCGAGCCGGATCCGGCGCTGACCGGTGAGGTGCCCGTTCCCGCTCATATCGCCGCGCTGGCCGGCCGGGCGCGCGGTACCGCCCCGATCACTTAGGCTGAGCCAATGACTGACCGGCTCGTCTGGATCGACTGCGAGATGACCGGGCTTGATCTCACCAGCGACGCGCTCGTGGAGATTGCCTGCATTGTCACCGACGGTGAGCTCAACCCGCTCGACGACGGGATCGACGTGCTGATCAAGCCCCCGGCTGAGGCGCTGGACGGCATGCAGGACGTTGTCAGGGAAATGCACACGACCTCGGGCTTGCTGGCCGAGCTCCCGGCCGGGCTGACCCTTGCCGAGGCTCAGGACCTGGTGCTCGGCTACATCAGGCAGCATGTGTCCGAATCGCGGAAGGTGCCGCTGTGCGGCAACTCCATCGCCACCGACCGGGCGTTCCTGGCCAGGGACATGCCCGGGCTGGACGCGTTCCTGCATTACCGGATGGTCGACGTGTCCAGCATCAAGGAGCTGGCCAGGCGCTGGTACCCGCGGACCTACTTCGCCAGCCCGGAGAAGCACGGCGGGCACCGGGCGCTCGCCGACATCCGGGAGAGCATCCGGGAGCTTCAGTACTACCGGCAGGCCGTGTTCGTGCCCCGGCCGGGCCCGGATACCGCCACCGCGCGGCAGCTTGCGGCTCAGTTCGCCGGCGATTCTGCCGCGGGCGGCCAATCCGGTTCTGCGCAGTGACCAAGGCCCGGTATGCTTCGTAGGCCGCCATGTCGCCAAACGGTGCCGGGCGGTCGTGGTGGGCGTAGCTCAGCTGGTTAGAGCGCCAGGTTGTGGTCCTGGATGTCGTGGGTTCGAATCCCATCGCTCACCCCAAGATACTGCAGGTAAACCGTGATTTTCGTACTCAGTGCCGGGTCGCGATTGTCCCCGGCTGCCAAGCCTGGGAGCGAAGCGGGCGCCGCATGACTGCGGTCGGCCTGGCTGACCAGGGATAACGGTCATTTCTTCACTGGTCTGCCTGGGAGCAGGAACCTCCGGGACAGTGGCATCCTGACGGGCGACTCGGATGGCATGACTTCAAAGCCCGTCGCTTCTGAACTGCTTTGCAGCGGCTAATCAGTTCGGCTACTGCAAAGTGGCTCAACTCTGAGCTAGACTGAAGTATGCCCTTCGCTTCTACCCTCTCTCGGCTCGCCGAGGTCGCTGAGGACCAGTGGGGTCTGATCACACGCCGGCAGGCCGAGGCGGCACGTGTGCCGCCAGCGACCATCACGAGGCTCGTCGGCAGCGGCGTACTCGAACGGGTGGCGCATGGCGTGTACAGGCTTGTCGGCGTGCCCCCGGCTGACCAGCTAGATTTGTGCGCCGCTTGGCTCCAGCTCGCACCCGAAGTCCCGGCATGGCAACGGACCGCTGCCCAGGGTGTTGTGTCCCATCGCTCAGCCGCAGCGCTGTACGGTATCGGCGACCTTCCCGCCGACCGGCACGAATTCACCCTGCCCGGCCGCAAACAGTCCCGCCGACCGGACGTCCGGCTGCACACCGGACGACTCGACGACGGGGAATGGATCGCGCTTCGCAGCCTCCCCGTCACCAGGCCGTCGCGAATCGCGGCCGATCTGCTTGCGGAGCGGAATGACCCACAGGCGGTCGGCCAGCTCGTGACAGACGCGATCCAGGGCGTCTTCGACTACCCAGGGACGTTCGCCCAAGAACTGGCGCCATACGCCTCTCGGCTTGGACTGCGCAACGGCGATGGCTTGGCCACACTCCGCTGGCTTCTCGAGCTGATCGGTGATCCGCATGCTGCTGATTGGCTTGCGCTCGCTGAGAAGTCGCTGGGCCACTCACGGGCCGGAACGCGTCCATCATGACCGCCGACCGCGGCTACGCGAGCCCGGCGGCGTTCCGTCGTGCCCTCACCGACCGGCTGAGTGCGCTGGCAAAGAAGGGCAGGTGGACGCTGACGCAACTGCAACGGCAAATGGCCTATGACCGCCTGCTTGAGCGGCTCTACCTGGTCGACGACGGATGGATCGTCAAAGGTGCGACGGCCCTGCTTGCGCGTGATCTGGGCATGCGGGCGACCATCGATATCGACGTGTACCGGGCGCAGGAGACGGAAATCGCGGAGGCAGACCTCCGAACTGCGGCCGGCCGCGACATTGGAGACTGGTTCCGGTTCGAGATCCGGCTGACGCGAGCGATGGGCGAAGGTCAGTCGGGAGTTCGTCTTCCGGTCGCCGCATACGTCGGCGCCACGCCCTGGGCGCAGTTCCACGTTGACCTCGTCGGCGCCGACCTGCGCATGACCGGCGAGCCGGAACCAGTGCCGCCGCTCGCGCGGATCGTCATGCCGAACATCCAGCAGCACGGCTATCGGGCCTACCCGCTGCCGGATCACCTGGCTGACAAGGTGATCGCGACGTTCCAGCGGTACGGGCCGCACCAGCTGCCATCGACACGGTACAAGGACCTGGTCGATCTGGTCGGCATCGTCGCAGGAGCGAGCCTCGACGCCGAAGCAGCGATGCGGGCGCTTACCTCCGAGGCAAAGCGTCGCCGCGTGCAGCTGCCACCCGCGTTCGACGTCCCGGACCGAGGCATCTGGGCGCCGGGGTACTCGGCAGAAGCAAGGCGGACAGCGCTTCCGGTGGCGGCAACCCTCGATGAGGCGTTGGCGATCGTAGGTCCGTGCCTGGACCCGCTCCTCAACCACAGCGCATCGGGAAGATGGGAGGCTGCGGAGAGGCAGTGGCAGCCGAAATGACTACCCGGTCAGCTCGGGACCGGTGGCCGCCGTGGGAGCAGATTGGGAGCGGCGATGCGCCTTCAGGTGCCGTCAAACGCGGTCAGAAGTTGCCGCAGGCACTCATCGCGACGCCCCTAAGCTGCGGAAACCCGGTTGAACTGGCTGCGGAAACCCGGTTGAACTGCATGATCCAGCGTCGGCCTGCCCAGTTGTGGTCCTGGATGTCGTGGGTTCGAATCCCATCGCTCACCCTCATGAAACCGCAGGTCAGCGGCCTGCCTCCCGATCACGGCGGGCAGCTTCCCGGTCTCGCTCCCTCATTCCGGGAGCGATTTTGAAGCGGATCTTGAAACTCAGCTCCCGTTGAGGGGGGCGAACCCGGGTAGACGGCACAGGTCGACGCTGCGCAACGCCGGTCTGCGGTGCGCGGTGATCGCCTTGTTGACCGGCGTTGCCGGCGCCCGGCCAGGCGCAGAGCGAATCACGCCACCGTCGCCGCGGCCAAGCCCGAGCATCCCGCCGACAAAGGTGCTGCCGGCAGGCGCCAGCGTCGGCACTACCCGGACAAGCTCGTTGGTGATCCGCACAGTCTGAACGGGCCGCCAGGCCAGCCTGGCGGCGGCAAGCGCGGCCAGCGGGAGCTCTCATGGCCGGACTCGGCGGCTCCGCGGGCCGGAACGGCTCACTCGCTGGTGCCTCCCGGCCGTCGGGACTGAGGTCGAGCAGCACGGTAAGCAGTTCCGCGCCTGACACGCCATCGATTGCGGCATGGTGGATCTTCGTATACACCGCAGCCCGGCGCTTGGCCAGCCCGGTAATCATGTAAATATCGCGCGCTGGTTGGTCAGGATGACGAAACCGTCAGCGCAGGTTCGCTGATCGGGACGAGGCGCGGCGACCATTTACCTGGTCTGATAGTCGAGCAGCATGCCGATGTCAGGTGGGCGAGAGCCTGAATGGTGAGGAAGTGACGTGAGCGCGCTACAGGACTCGATTGAGACTGGGGCCGGGCCCGAGGCCGGCGGACGAGGCGAGGTCATCCCGGTCCTGTGTTACGGGCTCGGCCCGATCGGCCTGGCGATCGCAGCTGTGCTGTGCGAGCGGTCCGGGGTGAGCGTGACCGGTGCCGTGGACATCGACCCGGCCAAGGTCGGCGGAGATCTTTCAGACCTGCTCGACCGGCCGGCGCCGGTGGCCATCATAGCCCGTGAAGCGAGCCAATCGCTCAGAGACGGCGTGGCGGTGCACGCCACCGGCTCGCAACTGGCAGCAGTAGAGCCACAGCTAGCCGGGCTGCTCGAGAACGGCTGGAACGTGCTGTCGACCTGCGAAGAGCTTGTCTACCCGCAGGCGGCCGACCCGGCTATTGCCAAGCGACTGAATGCACTGGCCCGGCGGCACGGACGCACGCTGCTCGGAGCTGGCATCAACCCGGGCTTCCTGCTCGACGCCCTGGTTCTGGTGCTGAGCGGCGCGTGCACGGTTGTGCGTGCGGTGCAGGTCCGCCGGGTGGTCGACACCAATGCCCGGCGGATGCCGCTTCAGCAGAAGGCCGGCGTGGGACTAACGTCAGCCGAGTTCCGGGCAAGGGCGCAGGCCCGCCGCATCGGCCACGTGGGGCTGCGCCAATCGGCGCTGCTGGTGGCGGCTCGCCTCGGCTGGCAGGTTGATGACTACTCCGAGCAGATCGAGCCAGTGATCGCAGAGTCGCCGGTGCAGACCGGGCTGGGCATCATCCCAGCCGGCGACGTCATCGGTCAGCACCAGCGTGCTACCGTGCTCAGTGGCGGGCGCGAGGTACTGCGCTACGACCTGCAGATGAGCGCCGGAGCGTCGGCCAGCGACGACATCGAGATCGACGGCAACCCGCCGATACGCCAGCACGTTCCCGGCGGGATCAATGGCGACATCGGGACCGCCGCGGTGATCGCCAACCTGGTGCCGGTCGTCGCAGCCGCCCGGCCCGGGCTGCTCACCATGGCTGACATCCTTCCCCTGGCTGCAGAGGCGACCGGATGACGACCGACGCCATCGACGAACGGTACCGGGACGCCAACCCGCGGTCACACGAGGCATTCGAGCGGCAGCGGAAGGTCATCGCGGGCGGCTATTCCCACCTGGCCCGTCAGCTAGCGCCGTTCCCGCTGTTCATCCAGGAGAACTGGGGTGCGCGCAAGCGCGACGCAGACGGGCACGAGTACATCGACTACTGGATGGGCCACGGGGCGATGCTCCTCGGGCACGCTCACCCCGCAATCACCCGGGCAATCGCTGACCAGGCCGGGCGCGGCACGCATGCTGGCGGCGAGACTGAGCTGGCCACCGAATGGGCCACGCTCATCAAGCAGAGCGTGCCATCGGCTGAGCTCGTCCGCTTCTTCGCGTCGGGCGGGGAGGCCACCCAGATGGCGATGCGACTCGCGCGCGCCTACACCGGGAAGGAGATCGTGGTCAAGTTCGAGTCGTCGATGCACGGCTGGCACGACGCCGCCGCGGTCGGCGGCCCGCCGCACGGCGCGACGCGTCCCCCGGGCGTGCCTGATGCAGTCGGCAACACGCTCCTGCTCCTGCCGGTCAACGACCTGGCCGCAGCCGAGCGTGCGCTGAGCACCCGCGACGACGTGGCCGCGGTCATCATGGAACCCACAGGCCCGCACAGCGAGACCGTCCCGATCGACCCGGGCTTCCTGCGCGGCGTCCGCGAGCTCACCGCACATCACGGCGTGCTGCTCATTTTCGACGAGGTGGTCTCGGGGTTCCGGTACGCAATCGGCGGTGCTCAGGAGCTCTTCGGCGTCATTCCAGACCTGACCGCGCTTGGCAAGATCATCGGTGGCGGGCTGCCGTGCGGGGCTCTTGTGGGCGCAGGCAAGGTCATGGAGCTCTTCGAGTGGCGCGCGGACCAGCGCTGGCAGCGCTCGCGCATGATCCCGCACTCCGGAACCTGGAATGCCGCGCCGGTTACCGCGGCAGCAGGCGTGACGGCTCTGCGGCTGGTCCGCGAGACTGGCGCTGGCGATCGCGCCCGCGCCCTCGCGCAGCGCCTTATCGGCAGCATCAACACGCTCTTCAGCGACCTTGACGTGAAGGCGTTCGCGTACGGCAGGTCGTCGATCGTCAGGTTGTGCCCGGGCGAGGCGCCGCCCCTGGTGCGCGAGGACTACTCCTCCGCGCGAGCCGACGGCCGGCAACTCGCCGCCGGCTGGGGCCCGGTCGGCCCCGTGCTGCAAAAGGCGATGATCCTCGAGGGCATCGACCTGATGGGTACTCAGGGATTCCTGTCCGCTGCACACAGCGAAGACGACGTAGACGCCACGTGTGAGGCGCTCGGCCGGGCCGTCGTCACGATGCGGAAGGCTGGCTGGCTATAAGGACCCGGTATGGGCGGGCGCTGTCGGACGGTACAAGCAAGCTGGCACTACTTCTAATCCGGCGACGATGAGCTAGCTCAGGCCGGCCCTCGATTGTGTTCTCGTGGAGCCAACCGCGCTGGCGGACGTCAGCGACGCAGCCCGGCGGGCACAGGCCGACGCGGAAGCCGCCGCCCTCGCCAGTGACGTCGAGGTCAGGGAGATGACGCGGGCCGCTGAGCATCAGGCGGCCGAGAAGCTGCTGGCACGCGTGTGGTCTGCCGATCCGGTGAGGTCGCCGCTGCCAGCGCACGTGACCCGGACCCTCGCGCTTATCGGTGGCTACGTCGCCGGGGCTTACGACGCCGACGGCGAACTGCTCGGCGCGGCGGCGGGCTTCCTCACCGGGAACACCGCAGAGCTGGGACCCGCTCACCTGCACTCGCACATTGCGGGGGTAGCTGAAGCCGCGCGCAGCCGTCATGTCGGCTTCGCACTGAAGCTGCATCAGCGAGCATGGGCGCTCTCGCGCGGCATGACCCAGGTCACCTGGACTTTCGACCCGCTGGTGGCTCGTAATGCCTATTTCAACCTGTCGAAGCTCGGCGCCCGGGCTGTCGCCTATCTGGCCGACTTCTACGGGGACATGAGCGACGGCATTAACGCCGGGCAGGGTAGCGACCGGCTGCTGGCGCAATGGGACCTCAGCTCGGAGTCCACCCTGCTCGCGGTCCATGACAAGCATGCAAGCCCGGACCTGGCCGAGGTGGGCCTGGCCCGGCTGGCTGGAGTCGGCCGCCTGGCGCTGAGCCGGGATGCACGCGGAGCCCCGCAGCTCGTCGACCCGATCCGAACCGGAAACGAGCCGCTGGCCTGCGCGGTCCCCGCTGATATCGAGCTCATGCGGCGCGAGGATCCACAGCTGGCACTGGCCTGGCGGCAGGCGGTCCGCGCCGCGCTGGGCGGCGCCATGCGTGCCGGTTATCGCGTCGATGGCTTCGCCTGCCCCGGCTATTACCTGCTGCAACCCGGGACCGAGTACCACCGTCTGGACGGCGGTAGCCAGGAGGCTGAGTAAATGAAGGTCAACGGCTTTGAGCTGCGCCGCGTGCGGATGCCACTCGTCGCCCCCTTCGAAACCTCATTCGGCACGCAGACCGAACGAGACGTGCTGCTGCTGCGTGCGGCAGGCCCTGACTCAGAAGGCTGGGGCGAGTGCGTGGCCATGGGCTCGCCGCTGTATTCCCCCGAGTGGGTCGACGGTGCAGCAGCGGTCATCCGCGAGTTCCTGCTCCCCGCGCTGGTACCTGCGGCGGCAGCGCTGACCGGCCCTGCAGTGGCCGAGCAGCTTGCCAAGATCAAGGGCCACCCGATGGCCAAGGCGGCCGTGGAGATGGCGGTGCTTGACGCGGAGCTGCGGGCCTCGGGCATGGCGCTGTCGAGCTACCTGGGGGCCGTCAGGACCCGCGTGGCGGCAGGCGTGTCGGTCGGCATCATGGCCAGCATCGGCGAGCTGCTGGACGCGGTGGCGGGTTACCTCGACGCCGGCTATGTACGGATCAAGCTGAAGATCAAGCCGGGCTGGGACCTGCAGCCCGTCCGCGCGGTGCGCGAGCGGTTTGGCGACGACCTGCTGCTGCAGGTGGATGCCAACACCGCTTACACGTTGTCGGACGCCCAGCAGCTGGCGCGGCTCGATGACTTCGGCCTGCTGCTGATCGAGCAGCCGCTGCCCGAGGACGACCTGCGCGGCCACGCGGCGCTGGCCGCGCTGCTCCGCACCCCGGTCTGCCTGGATGAGTCGGTCACCTCAGCACGGGCTGCGGCGGATGCGATCGCGCTCGGCGCGTGCCGTGTCGTCAATGTCAAGCCGGGCCGGGTGGGCGGTTACCTCGAGGCGCGGCGGGTGCACGACGTATGCAGCGCTCACGGGGTGCCCGTCTGGTGCGGCGGGATGCTGGAAACCGGCATCGGCCGGGCAGCCAACGTCGCGCTCGCCGCGCTGCCCGGATTCACGCTTCCAGGCGACACGAGCGCCTCCGATCGCTACTTCGACCGGGACATCACCGCCCCGTTCGTGCTGCGGGACGGTCACCTCGACGTGCCATCCGGGCCCGGAATCGGCGTCGAGCCCGACCAGGCGGCACTTGACTCCGTCACCACCCACAGCGAGTGGATCAGCCTAAAGTGAAGGTCAGCGGCCTCCGTACCGGCCGGAAGACCCCGGCACGGGCTAGCCGAACCACCTATACTCGCTGAAACTCTCAGTCGAGGCGATCATCTCCCGAGGTGGCACCAAGGTGATCTACGTGCTCCGCACCGCTGACTGCGGCCACCGGCTCCGATGACCGCCGTCGTCCCAGCCGGTTCATCCGCACTCCGGCCGCGCAGTCCTGGCCTGGCGGCCGTGGACAGCCTGCCGCCCACCGCTATGACCTGCTCGCCCGCAAGCTTCGGGCGCGTCCTCGACCACCTGGGTACGACCCTGCTGGACATCGCCGCCGGGCAGCCAGACCCGACGGTCGAGATCGGCGGCGTGGTCATCTACGACCCGCTGGACGAGCCCGCCCTGCCGCCAAATGCGCTGGTGCTCGGCGTCGGCGTGCACAGCAGCGAGCAGGTAGCCGCGCTGATCGACGCGATCGGCGCCCGCGGCGGCGTAGGCCTGGTGGTCCGCGCTCCCGCACTCGTCGACGAAGCCGTACGCGACGCGGTGGCACGGACTCGCACCGTCCTGTGTGCTCTGAGCCGCGGCGCGTCCTGGAATCAGCTCGCCGCCCTGCTCCGTTCGCTGCTCGCCGAGGGCGACCTGCAGTCCGGCGCGCACGAGACCATCGGCGGAGTGCCAGCCGGCGACCTCTTCGCGCTGGCTAACGCGGTAGCGGCGCTGCTCGACGCGCCGGTGACCTTCGAGGACCGCAGCTCGCGGGTGCTGGCCTTCTCCGGCAGGCAGGACGAAGCTGACCTCTCCAGGGTCGAGACGATCCTCGGACGGCAGGTCCCCGACCGTTACACCCGGGTCCTTGAGGAGCACGGCGTGTTCCGGGCGCTCTACGGCGGGAGCCGCCCGGTCTTCGTCGATGCGAAGTTCTCCGAGGTGCCGCAGATGTCGATGCCGCGGGTTGCGGTGGCCGTGCGGGCCGGCGACGACATCCTCGGCTCGATCTGGGTGGCGACCAAGGCACCCCTCGCCCCCGTCAGGGAGCAGGCTCTGATCGACTCCGCGAAGCTGGTCGCGCTGCACATGCTGCGGCTGCGTGCAGGAGCCGACGTGGAACGGCGGCTGCGCGCCGACCTGGTCGCTACCGTGCTGGAGGCGGGCCCGGGAGCGGCCGACGCTGCAGCCCGGCTTGGCCTGGCAGGACGGCCCGTCGTCGTGCTCGCGATGGGCTTGCCGGACGAACCTCCCGGCGGCGCCCTGTCGCTCGCCCGGCAAGAGGCGGAACGGCAGCGAGCCGCCGACGCGCTTGCCCTGCACCTGTCTGCGGTGCACTCAGGAACGGCCGTAGCGCTGCTCGGCGGGATGGCATACGGCGTCGTCCCGGTGCCGCCGGGCCGCGGAAGCGGCGACGAGCGAGTCGCCGCCGTTGCCCGTGACTTCCTGCAGCGCACCGGCGGCCGGGTCCCCGGGCTGATCGGGGTCGGTCGCGTCGCCGAGGACATCGCCGGACTGGCCAGGTCCCGGGCGGATGCCGAACGTGCGCTCCGGGTGCTGCGCGCGCGGGTCGGCTCGCAGCGCGTCGCGCGTGCGGCCGACGTGCACGTGGACTGCCTGCTGCTGGATCTCGGCGACCTGATCGGGGCCGACCCGCCGCCTGCTGGCCCGATAACCCGGCTGCTCGAGTACGACTCCGCGCACGGAGGGGTGCTCGTTCCCACACTTCGAGCGTGGCTCGACGCCTTCGGTGACGTGATCGCGGCGGCTGCAACGGTGCGCGTGCACCCCAACACCTTCCGCTACCGGCTCCGTCGTATCTCCGAGGTGAGCGGGCTCGACCTCGACGACGCAGACTCGCGGTTCGCTGCCATGCTCCAGCTGCGCCTGCTCGACGCCTCGCCCCGCGCTCGCTAAGGCCTGCCTGGCCACCGGGGTCAGTCAGAGCCGGCTGCCAGCCCGGCCTCGGCGCGCAGGTAGCCGACAGCGGCGGCAGCGGCAGAGCCGATGAACGCGTCGATGGCCGGCTGCACCCGCGCCAGCGAGCGCGCCCGGGTGACCACGGCCACCGCGTAGCACCGGCCGTCCGGGTACTCCACCACGCCCGCCTCGTTCCTGATCCCGGCAGCGTCCCGGTCTTCCCGCTGACCTCAACGCCGTCGCCGAAGCCGCTGCGCAGCCGGTCGCGGAAGAGCTGCAGGTCAAGAACCCCGCGGGCCTCCGCGCATGCTTCTGCCGGGCCAGCCGTGTCCTGCCAGATCCGCGCCGGCAGGCTGGTCGTCTCGCGGGCGGTCGTGCGGTTCGTGCTGGCGGGATCCAGGGAGCGGACTCCGGCCAGGCTCGCCGGGCTGATGGCGGCGCCGAGCCGCTCCGCGGCCTCCAGGCCGCCGAGCCGCTCGGTCAGCTCCCCAGCAGGCGCCGGCAGTCCCCCGACAAGCGTGGTCACCGTGAGCCCGAGAGCACACAGGCCGTCGTTGACCAACTCAAGGCCGACCCGCTCGAGCAGGACGTGCCTGGTTCGTCAAGCTAGTAGTCGCGTCCTCATCCTGCGCCGCCGGCGCCAGGCTGGCGAGATGCGGCAGCACGAACTCCGCGGCTGTCCTTCTCGCCGGACCACGAATTCTCCCCGTCATGGCGCGCGGAGAATGGCCTCATGCCGACGTTTGCTGATGACCTTGCCGAGCTGGTCTGCTGCGAGTCCCCGTCGTCCGACCTCGCTGGCACCGCGGCATGCATCGACATCGCCGCAGAGCTCGGCCGCGCACGGCTCGGCCAGGCACCGGAGAGACTGGCCAGCGGCGGCCGGACCCACCTGATGTGGCGATTCGGCTCCGCTTGCCGCGTGCTGCTGCTCGGCCACGTCGACACCGTCTGGCCGACGGGAACCCTGGCGCGATGGCCATTCAGCGTGGCCGGCGACCGGGCGTCAGGGCCGGGAGTGTTCGATATGAAGGCCGGCGTCGTGCAGATGTTCGCGGCAGCCAGCCAGCTCGACGACCTGGAGGGCGTCTGGATCTTGCTGAACTGTGACGAGGAGATCGGCTCGCCCACCTCCGGGGGCCTGATCGAGGAGGCCGCGCGCGGTGCTGCCGCCGCGCTGGTGTTCGAGCCGAGCGCCGCGGGAGCCATCAAGACTGCCAGGAAAGGCGTCGCGCAGTACACGCTGCGGATTGCCGGCCGCGCCGCTCATGCCGGGCTGGAGCCCGAGCGAGGTGTCAACGCCGCCGTCGAGGCCGCCCACCAGGTTCTGGCGATCGCAGGGCTGGCCGACCCGGCGGCCGGCACCACTGTCACGCCGACCGTGCTCAGCGCCGGCACGGTCATTAACGCTGTTCCGGCCGCTGGCTCGGTGGCCATCGACGTACGGGCCAGCACGGCAGCTGAGCAGCAGCGGGTCGAAGCCGCGCTCCAGGCGATGAGCCCGGCCCTGGCGGATGCGTCGCTCTCGCTCGACCGGAGCATGAAGGTTCCGCCCCTGGAGGCCGGGTCGTCACGCGAGCTTTTCGCGCTCGCCCGCGAGGTCGCGGCCGAGCAGGGCCTGCCGCCGCTAGAAGGTGTCGCGGTCGGCGGCGGGTCGGACGGGAACCGCACCGCCGCGGCCGGAGTTCCGACGCTGGACGGGCTCGGCGCGGTTGGCGACAACGCTCATGCGGAAGGGGAATGGACATCACTGGCGGCCATGCCCCAGCGCGCCGCCCTAGCCGCCGCCCTGATCCGCCGCATCCTCAGGTTGCACTAAGTCAGCGGCGGCTCGTTTCTTCAGCAATCCGTCCCTCATGCCTGGCTGGCGATGAACTGGCTGGTCAGGGAGTACCAGACCACCAGGACATTCATCATCTCCCGGGTGTCGGCCACCCGGCGCCGGACCGTTCGGGCGCCTAGCCGCTCGGCGCCGGGCACGCGCGCGGCGAGTTCGGCCGCTCCGTGCGGCCGCAGATCCACCTCGATCATCAGCTCATCGGGGACCGGCGCCACCCGGAGGGCACCAGCCACGGCATCGGCCACGGCACGCTGCGCACCTGCCTGGATGGCCTGTCTGGCTGCCGAAGGATGCTTGCTCCTGGCCGCGGTGTAGCCGATCGCAGTCTTGACCGGCACGGTCACCACGCCGGGCAGCGCCTTCTCGGCGACCGCGCAGATAGCGGTGTCCCCGGTGATCAGCCCGACTGGGACTCCCAGCTCGGCGGCCATCAGTGCGTTGAGTTCGGCCTCAGTGACCGAGTGCCCGTTCAGTCGCACGTCCGCGAAGCCGAGGCCGTTATAGGTGTGCGCGAGCACGCCAGCCGGGTCGGATGCGCCGGCGTGGTAGCCAACGAACAGGGCCACGCCCGTTGCCGCCGTCACCTCCTGCATCATCATGGCCGGCTTGGGCGATCCGACCACGTAGTCCGCTCGCGGGTCGAGCTGCTCCCCGAGCAGGTTGTCCATCGGCCCATGGCTGTCGTTCACCACGACCGAGGTAGCGCCGCCGTCGAACGCGCCAGCGATCGCGGCATTCGCCTCGGCGGTCATCAGCGTCCGGGCCAGCTGGTAGTCGCGCCCGCCCGGCCGGGTCTGCTGCCTGGTGGCGACGCCTGCCACGCCTTCCATGTCGACCGAAATCACTACGTCCATGAGGCACATCTATCACCGGGCCCGCCCCCAGTGCTTGGGCCGGGCCGACGAAGCCGGCGCGAGGTCTTCGCCGTCAGGGACAAACGGCCAGACCAGGCCGCGGACAGCCGGGCTCACCTGGTCGGACCTTAGTCGCGGCGGACGAATACCAGCCGCGACGTTCGGTCATCGGTACATGGCCTGCCCACGGGCGTGGCACGAAACTGTCCTGCACAGAAGTAGAACTGCGCGGGGTCCACACGAGCCGCCTCCCCTAGGGTCTGGGAGGCGGCACTACAGCGATGCTGCTGTCAGCGAGCATTCATAGCGCTTGATTTGGTCGCAGACCAGTCGCGCCGTCGGATTACGGAGTCTTCATAGTGAGAAGTCATCGCAGGGCGATCGCCTTCACCGCTGCTGCTGCCGCTGCCATATTCGGCCTGGCCGCCTGTGGCGGCTCTTCCGGCAAGAACGCTAACTCCGGCAAGCCGCAGTCCGGCGGCATCGTGACGTTCGCCGAGCAGCCGGGATCTCCGCCTACTTATATTTTCCCGCTGTATGACGGCGCTAATTCCGGTAACAACAACATCACCTACCTCCAGCCGCTGATGTGGCTGCCGCTGTACTGGTTCGGGCACAGCAACAACGACCAGGCGACCATCAACTACCAGCTGAGCATGGCCGATCCGCCGGTGTTCTCCAACAACGGCAAGACAGTGACCATGACGCTGAAGAAGTACGAGTGGTCCAACGGCAAGCCGGTGACCTCGCGTGACTTGCTGTTCTGGATGAACCTCCTGCTTGCCGAGAAGAACCAGAGCGCCGCGTACGTGCCCGGTGGCTGGATGGACCACGTGGCGAGCATGTCGACGCCGAACGCCAGCACGTTCGTGCTGAACCTCAACGTGAAGTACAACCCGACCTACCTGCTCTACAACGGCCTGTCGATCTTGCAGCCAATCCCGCAGGCTGTCTGGGACAAGACCTCGGCTACCGGCGCCATCGGCAACTACGACATGACCACAGCCGGCGCCAAGGCCGTTTACAACTTCATGAACAAGGAGTCGATGTCGCTGTCCACCTGGGACACCAACCCGCTCTGGCAGGTGGTCGACGGGCCATGGCGGCTCAAGCCCAACACCGGTTTCCAGGTCACTGGGCAGACGATCATGGTGCCGAACAAGCTGTACTCCGGGCCGGACAAGCCACATGCGAGCGAGTTCGAAGAGCTGCCGTTCACCAGCGCGCAGGCAGAGTTCAACGCGCTCCAGGCGGGCAGCGTCGACTACGGCTACGTGCCGACGACCGACATCGGCGACCTGGGCTCGCTGAAGGCCGAGGGCTACACGATCAACCCCTGGTACGAGTGGGGCTTTACCTTCGCCGAGATCAACTTCAGCAACCCCAAGTACGCTGCGCTGGAGAATCAGCTCTACATTCGCCAGGCCATGCAGGAACTCATCAACCAGCCTGCGTACATCTCCCGGATCCTGCTGAACTACGGGACGCCAACCTACGGTCCGGTGCCGACGTTCCCGTCGAGCTCGTTCCTCAACCCGGCAGAGAAGACGAACCCCTACCCGTACAGCCCGACGGCAGCCAGGGCCCTGCTTACCTCGCACGGCTGGACGATCCCGAAGAGCGGGCCGGCAGTGTGCGCGAAGGCGGGCACCGGCAGCACGGCCTGCGGGGCCGGCATCCCGGCCGGAACCAAGCTGACCTTCCCGGTGCTGTACACAGCCGGTGTGCCGTCGCTCGACGACGAGGTCCAGGCGATGCAGGGAGCGTTTGACGCCAACGGCATCCAGCTGCAGCTCACCCAGGCGCCGGCGAACACCGTGCTGTCCGAGGCGTACCAGTGCTTCGGCGAGACGACCGCTAAGTGCCCGGCCAGCTCGACCGCGCTGAGCCTGTTCGCCTCACCGTCCTACACCTACGTGCCGATCTACTACCCGGACGGCGACAGCCTCTTTGGCTGCGGCGGGTCCACCAACGGCGGCAACTACTGCAACCAGCAGATCGAAGCGCAGATCAACAAGATCATCGCTGGCGACCCGGCCGAATCAGCGACCGCGATGTCTCAGTACCAGATCCAGCTGGCCAAGCAGGTCCCCGTGCTGTGGTTCCCGAACGCCGCTTACCAGATCTCGGCGATCTCGCCGAAGCTGGGGGGCGTGACCGCGCAGGACTCGACCGCACACATCTACCCGGGCACCTGGTACCTCAAGGGCTGACGAGAGTTCGCCCTGGCCGGGCAGCTAGCCCGGCCAGGGCAGGCACAGCCTGCCGGTAGCTGCAAGGAGTGAAGAGGACGGATGCGAGGGTACCTCGTTAAACGATGCGCACAGGCTCTGGTCGTGCTCTTCATCGTCACGGTCGTTGTGTTCTCGATCCTGCACTTCCTGCCGGGCAGCCCAGCCCGTGCACTGCTCGGCATTCATGCAACTCCGGGCGCGATCCGCGCATTCAACGACGCCAACGGATACAACCGCGCGCTCCCCATTCAGTACATCGACTATCTGGATCGGCTCGTCCACGGCAATCTGGGCTTCTCCTATCACTTCGACCAGTCCGTCGGCTCGCTGCTTTCGCTCGACATGCCCAAAAGCGCCCTGCTGATCGGCAGCTCTTACGTCATCGCGTTGCTGCTAGCGATCCCGCTCGGCATCATCCAGGCGCTCAAGCGGAACAAGGTCACCGATCACACGGTCACGACGCTGTCCTTTGTCGGCTACGCGATGCCGACGTTCTGGCTGGGCATGCTGCTGCTCGTCTTGTTCTCCGCGAAGCTGCACATCTTCCCGCCTGAGGGCCCGCAGGGTGCGTCGGTGTCTGCTTCGCTGTCCGACCCGAGTGCCCTGGTGCTGCCAGTGGCGACGCTGACGATCGTCACGGTGGCGCAGTTCAGCCGGTTCATGCGGTCCTCGGCGATTGAGACGATGCTGCAGGACTTCGTGCGGACGGCGCTAGCGAAAGGCGACTCGCGCTGGCAGCTGGTCCGCAGGCACGTGCTCCGCAACAGCGTGCTGCCCATCATCACGCTGGCCGGTCTGAGTCTGCCGACTGTCTTCTCTGGCGCCATCATCGTCGAGGCGCTGTTCAACTACCCGGGAATGGGATGGCTGTTCTGGACTGCTACCGGCGCGCACGACTACCCGGTCCTGATGGGCTTCACGGTCGTGGTAGCCGTCGCCACGGTAGTCGGCAATCTGCTCGCCGACATCGCCTACGCGTGGGCCGACCCGCGGATCCGGTACCAGGCAGCATGACCGTTTACAGCATGAGCGACGGAGACATCGGATGACCGCCGCACCGGTCAGCACCCAGCCGCTGAACGCACCGCAGATCGCCGCCAGGCCCGGCAAGTCGTGGCGCAAGCAGGTAGCGGAATTCTTCCGCAATCCGATGGGCAGCATAGGGCTCGGCGCGATCATCATCATGCTGCTGTTCAGCTTTCTCGGCCCGGTCTTCTACCACACCGACCAGACCACGCCGAACCTGCTCCGGATCACGCTCCATCCGAGCGCTCAGTTCCCGCTGGGCACCGACAACGTCGGTTACAACGTGCTCGGACGGCTCATGGTGGCGGGCCAGTCCTCCATGGAGGTCGGGCTTGCCGCGGCCGTGATCGCGAGCGTGTTCGGCACATTGTGGGGATCCGTCGCCGGGTACTTTGGCGGCTGGCTCGACAGCGCCATGATGCGGATCGTGGACGCGCTGCTGGCGATCCCCGCGCTCCTGCTCGTCCTGCTGCTGTCGACGCTGGTGACGCCGAGCCTGATCATGGTGATCATCGTGCTCAGCCTGATCTCCTGGCTCACCACCGCCAGGCTGGTCCGCGGCCAGGTGCTGGTACTGCGGCAGCTCGACTTCGTGCATGCATCGCGCGCACTGGGCGGCACAGCCCGGCAGATCGTGCTGAGGCACCTGGTGCCGAACGTCATCGGCACCGTGGTGGTGCAGGCGACCTTCGAGGTGGCCAACGCGATCCTGCTGTTTGCCGCGCTGAGCTTTCTCGGCCTCGGCCCGCCTCCCCCGGCCGCCAACTGGGGCGGCATGCTGACCACTGGCCTCAACTACATCTTCGACGGCTATTGGTGGCTTATTTATCCGGCCGGAATCTGCATCGTGATCGTCGTCGTCGCGTTCAATCTGGTCGGCGACGCCCTGCGCGACCTAGTCGAGGTCAGACTGCAGCGCAGGTAACAGGCAGCTGATAGCGGATCACCAGGCCGGCCCGGCCGATGAGGAGAGGAGCGCGCCCGATGAAGGTGCATATCTCGATCGACATGGAAGGTATCGCCGGAATTGCCGATGCCGCTGACACGATTCCTGGTGCGCCGCACTTCAGCTACAGCCGGGAGCTGATGACCGGCGAGTGCAACGCCGCTATTGAAGGCTGTTTCGACGGCGGAGCCACCGAGGTCATCGTCAACGACTCGCACGATGGCATGCTGAACCTGATCCCGGACAAGCTTGACCGCCGGGCCCGCATCATCCGCGGCCGCAGCAAGGAATACGGGATGATGCAGGGCATCGACGAGGACACCGCGGCGACGCTGTTCGTCGGCTATCACGCGAGGGCCGGGAACGAGGCCGGCGGCGTGCTGAATCACACCATGCGCGGCAGGGACGTCCTCGGCGTCTTCCTGAACGATGAGCCGGCCGGTGAACTGCGGCTGAATGCCGCGCTGGCGGGCTGGCACGGCGTCCCGGTCGCGATGATCACCGGGGATGACGTGCTGTGCGCCGAGGGCCGGGCCTGCCTGGGCAGCGTCGAGGCTGTCGAGGTGAAGGAGGCGATCGACAAGTACACTGCCCTGTCCCTGCATCCGGAACTGGCCAGGGACCAGATCAGGGACGCGGCCACGCGGGCGGTGTCCAAGCTGTCGGACTACGAGCCTTACCAGGTCACCACGCCGACCACCCTGCGGGTGTCGTGGAACTCGACCAGCATCGCGGCGCTATGTGCGTCCGTGCCGGGCGTCCGCCGGGTTGGCGCCAGGGACAGCGAGTACACCGGCTCTGATTACCCGGAGATCTACCGCCTCCTGCGCGTCCTGCTGGCGCTGGCTGGTACCACCGCCTCCTCGGGTTACACCTACGACTGAGCCGCTGAAACTTGAAATCACAGCTCAGGCTAGGTTTCGAAGACTCGGGACAGATCGGGCCCTAGCCGGTCCAGATGACGCCCTTGTTGCGGCACAGGCAGAACGGGTGGCCGACCGGGTCGGTGTAGACCCGCCAGCCGTAGCCGCCGGGGCCGATGAAGTCCTGCTGCAGCGTCGCGCCGAGGTCGAGGACGCGGCGCTGCTCGAACTCGATCTCGTCCACTTCGAAGTCGAGGTGGAACTGCTTAGGGTGCTCGCTGTCGGGCCACTGCGGAGCGCGGTAAGCGTCCACCAGGATGAACGCCAGTTCGACATCGCCGAACTTGATGCCGGCCCAGTTCTCGTGGCTCCCTTTCAAGGAAGCCTGACGGCAGCGCTACCGCCGCTGTCAACGGGCAGCAGGACCCGCGATGAGCGCGCGCCTCCGTGCCAGACGATGTTGACCGCCACCCGCGGTTCGGCTTGCTCCCGCACAGCGCCGAAGCGGTTCAGGCTCCGGGCGAACCACGGGAAGTCGCTGCTCGTCACCGTGACCCGGACGCTGTGGCCGGGGAGGAAGACATGGTGCGTCGGCCACAGCTCGACGTCGAACCGGTAGACCTCGCCGGGAACGAGCGGCTTGGGGTCTGCCAGGGACTCGCGGCACGCCGCCCGCAGGCACCCCTGCGTGACGCGTACCGATCGGCCGTCAGGCGCGACGTCAGTGAGCTTGACGTGCCAGTCGGTGTCATCGCCATCCGAGCTGGCGTAGAGCTCCAGGGTCGGCCAGCCAGAGATGGTGAGCTCCGCCGTGAGCGGCTCGCTCGTGTAGCAGAGCACGTCCGCGCGCGCCTCGTTGTCTGTCTGCTCGAGCGGAACGTCCTCGTACGGGTACTTGCGCACATCAAGGCCGGTGAGTACCGGGTCCTGCGGGTCATAGCGGTACTCGTCGCTGCCCTCGGCCTCATCGGGCTCCGAGCTGAGACTGGCCGGACCCAGGTAGAGACTCGTCACCGTGTCGCTCAGCGGCCAGGCAGAAGCGCCGCGCCAGGCATTGCGCCCTGGCTCGAACACGCGGACCCGGTCGACTGCGTCCAGGCCGGTGTCGATGCCCTTCAGCCAGTGGTCGAACCAGCGGAGGTGCTCGGCGTTCATATCGTGGGCGGCCGCCTGGCCGAACTCGATGCCGCCGCATTCGGCGTCCGGATGCCGCGACTTCACGTGACTCCATGGACCGACCAGGAGGTACTGCGAGTCGCGAGCTGGCGAGGCAGCGCGCATGTGCTCGTAGTGATGGAACGCGCCCAGCAGGTCCTCAAGGTCATACCAGCCCGTCACGTGCAGGCACGGGACGTCGAACTGGTCGTAGCGGTCGTCGTACCGAAGCGCCTGCCAGTAGTCGTCAAGCGTGTCGTGGCGGCAGAGCGTCTCCCAGTTCGGCCCGGTGGCGTTGATTATCCCGCCGATCGCCTCGAACGGCAGCGTGCGCAGGATCTGCTCCCAGTCGGCGTGCTCCAGGCCGTAAAAGTCCAGGATGCGGCGCCGGGTCGAGTAGGCCCACCAGCCGAAATAAAGCTGGAAGACGCCGTTGGTGTATGGGATCTCCTGCTGCCAGCGGCCCGCTGCCGACGTGGAGACCATCGCTCTCAGGTGCGGGGGGCGCTCGGATGCGCCGGCCCACTGAACCCAGCCCATGTAGCTGAGCCCTGTGGTGCCCACCTTCCCGTTGCACCACGGCTGGGCGGCGGTCCACTCGATGACGTCGTGGGTGTCCCTGGCGTCGTTGACGAACGCCAGCCACTCCCCCTCTGACTTGCCGCGCCCGCGCACGTCGACCGCCACGAACGCGTATCCGTGCTCCTGGTAGAGCAGCGCCTCATCGGACACCAGCGAAGGGCTGTCCTTCCCGTAAGGAGTGACCTGGACGATGGCTGGCATTTCCCGATTGCGATCACCAGGCGGAAGGTAGACATCGGCGGCCAGCTCGATGCCGTCGCGCATCGGAATGCCGATCTCGAAGCTGCCACGGTCGCCGAGCTCCTCGGCACGCTGGATCCAGCTGCGGAACGGAGTCGGATCACCCTGCGCTACCGCGCCCATCTGAACCACTTGCCCTCCCGCGAACGCTAACGCCAGGTCAGTGCTGCGCCTGGCCACCGGCCCGAGCATAGGGCCGTGATCTAACTCCTGTCTTTGTGCGATTAGCAGTCCTTCTCGGGCTCCTTCGGGCGAACGAACCAAGTGTGGCGAGGCGGCCCCAGATACGGCTGCTGTCCTCGCCAGTGGTCGCCGGGACAGCGTCCTGCGGGTGGCCGATCATTCCAGCCGCGCACTGACCTCGGCTATTGCGGTCGCCGACGGCAGGAGCCGGACAGCGCGCTCTGGGTCGATGAAGACGGCGGTGTCTAGGAGCGTGCGTGCCCACGGGTCATCCGGAAGTGGTCCGACGTCAGCGAGCACGGCATCCATGTCCTCCGCGAATCCGGGCGGCGGTGATGGCTGAGCGTGCGGGAACGAGCGCCGCAAGGGCAGCCACAGACGCGCTGGGGCGCCCGGCAGATCAGCTATCTCCGTCATGTAGTCATTAAATCTGACTCACGATCGGGTTGACGGCGCCGCGACGATACGGCGTTACTGAGCGTAGGGGCCGTCCGCCGAAGGAGTGTCGGGTACCTCGGGCGTGAAGAATGCGGATTGCGTCTGAGTTGTCCCCGGCTGTGGCGGTACCGGCACGCTAGGCGTAAACGGGGTGCTCGGCTGCGAGGGAGCAGTGAGGGTTGCGGGCGTCGCGACGGCGTTCTGCGACTTTCCCCATACCGCCAGGCCGATGCCCAGCAGCCCGACGATGAGGAAGAACCAGCCGAAACCTACCAGCGCACCGTGAATCGAGGCGACGGTACCAGCGGTGGAGCAGGCAGATGACACCGTGGAGTCGAAGCCCTGGACGAGGCTGCCGATGCCGGTGGAGCACAGTTGGTTGGCCTGCAGAGCGGAGACGGAGCCGTAGCCGGAGATACCGACCGTGAAGTGGCCGACAGCTACGCCGATGATCAGCGCGACGAGTCCGCCGCCTGCGGCGAACGTTGCCCGTCTCTGGAGCAGCCCGTAGTTCGTTACGGTCTTGGCCGGAGTCCTCTGTGCGGTCATGGCGGTATCCGTTTCAGTTAGCGGTGATCAGCGGTGCGGGGCTAGTCGATCGGGCGTCAGCGGCGGTGGCGCACCCTCGCATCAGTGCCATCCGAGGGCCCCCTCGCAGGGCCCCTCGCAGGCGCGCGAATGCAGGGCACGTCGCGCCGTGACAATGCATCGGCCATCACCGAACGTGCTCACCGCGTTGCCCTGACCCCGCAATGACCGCGGGCCAAAGCACCCTCCCCTACAGCACGTATCTTTCTCCCGAAAGCGTCCAGCCGGAGCACGGCGCTCAATGTCCGGACAACCTCGGACAGGCCCGTCCGGGCGCTGGCCGCGCAGCGGATTCTGGCTGCGCGCGGCCCTGCGAGTTGCGGGTGCTCGGGTCGGGTCGGGTCGGTACTAGTTCAGCCCACCGCGGCGGAGGGCTGGTCAGCGTCGCTGACCGGCGCCGCGGCCGCCATCGCCTCACGCCGGCGCCGCTTGCGGTTCAGCCGAGCCGCAACAGCCAGCAGGATCACGCCGACCACGATGGCGGCACCGTACAGGCCAAGTTCGATCGGCGAATTCTGGACAGCGTCGATGACCCCTGGCGTGGCAGTGCTGAACCGCGCGCTTGCTGCGAGCGAGCCTTGGCCAGGCGAAGCGGTGCGATGCAGCTTCAGCAGGCCCGTAGCCGCGTGCAGGGCGCCGAGCGGGTTGATGAGCCCGAAGCCGATCGTGGTGTTGTATCCGCCCGGCGGGTGATAGCTGGCCGAGTCGGCAAGCGCGAGCGCCACCTCGGCAGGCGTTATCTGCGGGTAAACCGACTTGATCAGCGCCACGGTGCCTGCCACCCAGGCCGTGGCGCAGTACGCCCCATAGGCGTAGTACGACGCGTTGCCCGGTCCTGTCGCGAACAGGATGTTGTCCGGCGCGGTAACGAGAATCGAGTTGTTCACCGGGGAACGCACTGACTTGGGCGGTTTCGGCAGCCCGCTGATGGTGACGCCGCTGAAATTGATCACTCCGGGCAGGCTGTCCGGGTACATAGGCCCATTCGGCGTGCTGCCGAACTCCGCGTCAGTGCCGAGCACGACGACGTTCTTCGAGATTGCGTACTGCACAGCAGAGTCCAGAGCCGCGGTGTCGGCGTACCCGGACTCGAAGGGAACGATCACGCTCGCGCCGTGATTCACGGCGTAGCGAATGGCGCGGGCCATTATGGCCTGCCACGTCCCGTCCTGCTGGTACCTGGCGGCACCGCGACCGCCGTTGTAGTCCACGATCCGCTCGGCGAGAATCCTGGCTCCTGGCGCGCGACCGACAGTTCCGAACGGGTTCGCCGCCGTCGGACCGCTGCCCGCGATCAGCGACGCCAGCACGGTGCTGTCCGTCGCCGGGGCGCCGGCGAGCGGCGCGAAGTCCGGGCCGTAGGTCACCTTGCCGGACAGGCCGGTGACGGCGTCGATCGGCGTGCCGAGCACGGCAACCGTCGCCCCTGCGCCCTTAGTGATCTGCCAGGCACCGAGCGTTTCGCTGATCAGCCGCGCCTTGGCGGAGGACGGTACGCGTGCTGCGGCTGGCCGCCCGGACCGGGCGCCGGGCATGGCCGGCGCAGCACTGGCTGCCATCGAGCTCGTCAACGCGATGATCGATCCGACTGCCAAAACGGCGGCGGTCCGACCGCGGGTCAGCACCGGATGTCCTTCATCGCGCAGGGTGCTCCGTGACTTGTCATGATCTTCTCCAGCGGCCCGAGCAGCCCGGTGCCCAGCGCGGCAAGCTCAGGGTTCGACCGCGCTGCTGCCCCCGGCATGCCGTCGGTATAGCCGACGGTATAGGCGAAGATGTAGGGGCCATCGAACAGGGCGCCCGACATGGCGCGGTCGGCGTTGGAGAACTTGCCCGTCAGGGTGCCCCTGAACGACAGGGCGTACAAGCCTGCAGTCGGCTGCATCGGGGTGAGGTCCGACTGGGCGACCGCCGCGCTGGCCGCCGACGTCATCGCGCCGATGGCAACAGTCGCGGCCAGGGTGCCGGACGGGTCGACATAGGTGGCCCTGAGCATGGCCGTGCAACCGAGGCCGCGTATCTGCCGCCACGAACTCGGAGCCAGCGCGGCCCGGCATGGCACCGCCGGACCGATCCCGGCCAGCACGGCCGTCGCGTGATCGCCCTGAGCGTTCTGGTAGCCAAGTACGGCCGGGAAAATCTTGCCGGCTGGCAGGCGCTGCCAGCGACTGGCGATCTCCTTGGCGACCGCTGCGGCAAGTTCGGCCTTCGTCGGCTGCCGGGTGAGTTCGATGGCCAGCATCATCCCGCCGCCCGCCACTGCGACCAGCCCGAGCACGACCAGCGTGATCAGCATCGTCAGTCCCGTGCCGCGCCGTTCCCGGCCGGGACTGTGGCCAGGACTGTCGCCGGCGCCGCCCTGGCCAGGCAGGTCCATGGCGAGCGACTCCACGGCCGGGCTGTCCGGCAGGAGCGGTTCTGCCGGGCTCACAGGCAGCCCCGGCTCGGCGGCCAGCCCTGATTCGGCGGCCAGCACAGGCTCGGCGGCCAGGACCTCCGGCGGGCCTGGATCCGCTGCGGCATCGCCGCCCGCAGCGATGTGCGCGGAAACCACATCGGGGGTCATCGGTTCCGGCTCGCTGCTCGGGGTCATCGAATCCTCCCGTAGTCGGCTCAGCTGACAGTCGTCGCGGGCACGTCCGGACCCGCTGGTCCTGGCGGACCCGCTGGTCCAGGCGGGGCGGCTGGGCTTGGGAACGGCGGGTACGGCCTGCGCCGTCGGCGCCTGGCCAGCGCGACCAGCATCCAGGCGGTGGCGATGAAGCCGATCGCGGCAACTGCCGCGACGACGATCAATAGCGCGATGAGGGCGGCGTTGCGGCGTAGCACGACGACCGGACCGATTGCTCCGGTACCGAAGCGCGCGGCAGCAGCGATCGTGCCAGCCGGCGGCGGTGCGGCGGCTAGCCGGCCTGCAGCCCGCAGCGCCGCTGCCGCGTCGACCTCACCGAATCCGACGCTCGGGCTGTAGCCGCCGGCCGGACGGCGCCGGGTGGATGTCACGAGCGCCTGCATCACCTGGACCGGCGTGAGCCGGGGGTAGGAGGACCTGATGAGCGCAGCGACTCCGGAGACGAACGCGGCGGCAGGGCTGGTGCCGCTGCCGGACAGATAGCTGCCACCAGGCCCGTCGCCGACGATGTTCACTCCCGGCGCGCAGACGACGACCGACGAGTTGCGGTCGGAGAACGACGCACGGCGTCCGCTGGCAGTGACGGCGGCCACCGAGATAACGCCGGTGAAGGACGCCGGATAGGAGTACGCCGTGAAACCGCCGCCGCTGGTCCCCGAGTTACCCGCGGACGCCACCACGACGACGCCGTGGGCAACGGCATCGGCGAGCGCGAGCCGGACACTCCTGGTAGCGACCGTGCTGCCGAGCGACATGTTGATCACTCCGGCTCCGTGCTGGACGGCGTACCTGATGCCGTCCGCGATCGCGCCGTAGTAATCGGCGTTCTCGTTGTAGACCTGGAAGCCGGGCTCCTGATCATCGAGGATCACCCGCACCGAGAGAATCTTCGCATCCGGAGCCACCCCGAGCATCCCCGCCGAGTCGCCAGGGCCGCTGCCGTGAGCCGCGATGATCGAGGCGATGTACGTGCCGTGCAAGTGCGGCGGGTGGTAGCCAGGCGGGTCAGCGCCGGCCGTGTAATCCGGGCCGTACGTGACCGAGCCCGCCAATCCCGGCGCGTTCCCGTTGACGCCGGTGTCGAGGACGGCAACGGTGACGCCTTCACCCTTGCTGACCCGCCACGCGGCGGGCACGTCGAGCTGGCGCAGTGTGGCTAGATCCGCGGCCCTGACCTGCTGGCCGACGGTCTGCGCCAGCGCCGCATCAGTCCCGGTCGCGGCGCACAGGACCGCCAGCATCCCGAGTGTCACAGCGAGCCTGGAGGTTGCGCGCATCAGCACGACCAGGCCGGACTGGCGCAGTCGACGGTGACCGGACGGCTGAGCGGGCCGGCCACCTCGCTGGCGAGCTGGGCTGCGGGCGCGAAGACGGACAGGCGCGGTTCCTGGCCAGCCCCGGCCGGCTGGCCGTCGGCGTAGCCGGCGACCGTGAGGACGACGAACGGTCCGTCGTGCATCGCGGTGGCAGCCTGGCGCGCGCTTGCGCTGAACCGGGCGGTCGCCGTCCCCGGCAGGGCCAGCGCGCGGAGCGGCACCGCGCCGCCCGCCGCCGAGTGCAGGCCTGCCCAGAATGCGGCAGCAAGGCGGGCGCTCGGGAATGCCAGCACGCCGACGGTGTACACGACGCCTTGCAGCTGGTCGAGGTAAGCGGCGCGCAGCCCGGCCATGCACCGATCGCCGGCGGCAAGCGCGGCGAAGTTGGCGTCCAGTGCGGTCGCGCACCGCGATGCAGCCGATATGCCCACCCGATTGGCCGTTTCGGTGGTCAGCAGCTGGGTGTCGTAGGACAGCGTGGCCGGGAAGATGCGGCCGGCCGGCCAGCTGCGCCACCGGCCGGCAACGGCTTGCGCGGCTGCCGCGGACTTCTGCGCCGCGTCCGGCTGGCGCACCAGTTGGGCGTGCGCCGCGATACCAGCGGTGATCGCGACGGCCAGGCAGGCGATCGCGGCAACGCACAGTGCCACTAACGGGCCGCGACCGCTCCGCCGCGCGTCGCCGGGCCGGCCGGCTGCAGCGGAATGATCATCTGCGGCCATATAGGCACGCTAGAACCTATGGGACAGAACATGCAATATCGCAGGCATAACGAAAGTGCCTGATACGTTCTCCGGCCGACGTCGGCGAGCCGTCGTGTCAGCCCGCTAGCTCGGCGAACCGGCTGCGCACGCTGCCGTCGCGTCCGCGGGTGCGTCCGAGACCGTCGCCGGCCAGCCTTGCAGCGCAGTACGGGGACGCGGGCGCCTGCAGTCGCGACGGAAGGCCTGTCGCCGGACGGTTTGAAACGCGGATATGGTCGGCGGGTGGCTGATGCGATCTTTGCTCATCCTCGCCTTGCCCGCATCTACGATGCCTTCGACGGCGAGCGGGATGACCTGACCGCTTACCTCAACCTCGCCGGGGAACTGGGCGCGGGCTGCGTCCTCGACATCGGCTGCGGGACGGGATGCCTTGCGGTCCTGCTTGCCCGAAGTGGCCGCACTGTCGTGGGCGTCGACCCGGCCCTGGCCTCGCTTGAGGTCGCGAAGTCGAAGGCCAACGCCGAGGCGGTCACCTGGATCCACGGCGACGCCACGAAGGCCCCGGCATTCGATGCTGACCTTGCGGTGATGACCGGGAACGTGGCGCAGGTCTTCGTCACTGACGATGACTGGAACCAGGCTCTCCAGGCCATCCGCGCCGCG
>DAHVAR010000083.1 GCA_027314515.1 Actinomycetota bacterium | reverse complement strand
CGGCGGCCGGCCGCTGCGCCGGGCTTACCTCGTCAGGAGCCGGCCGCCGAAGCGATCAGGGCACGATCAGCACGGTGCGTGACTCGGTGTAGAACGAGCGCGCGGCCAGCCCCTGCTCACGGGGACCGTAGCTGGATTCCTTCGAGCCGCCGAACGGGGCCTGGAAGTCCACGCCGGAGGTTGGCGCGTTCACCCGGATCATGCCGGCCTGCAGGTTGCGGGTGAGCCGCAGCGCACCGCCAAGATCACTGGTGAACACCGCGGCGACCAGGCCGTAGCGAACGGCGTTGGCGATGGCGACGGCCTCGTCAGCGGTCCCGGCCCGGATCAGGGCGGCGACCGGCGCGAAGACCTCTTCGGTCGCCAGCGGCCCGGCCGGCTGATCCAGCTCGACCAGGGTGGGAGCCAGGTAATAGCCGGGGGCGTCGAGTGCCCTGCCGCCGGTGAGCACCCGGCCGCCTGAGCTGGCTACCGCGGCCAGCGCCGATTCCCGCGAGCCCGAGTCGATGACCGGGCCGACGAGCGTCTTGCCGTCGGCGGGGTCAAGCACCTGCAGTGCCTCGACGGCGGCCGCCAGGCGGTCGCGGAAGCGCGGGTAGATCGAGTCCTCGACGATCACCCGGCTGGTCGCCGTGCACTTCTGCCCCGCGTAACCCATCGCGGCGTAGGCGATCGCGGTCGCGGCGCGGTCCAGGTCGGCGTCGGCCAGCACGACGGACGGGTTCTGGCCGCCCATCTCGGCCTGCACCCGGCAGCCGCGCTCGGCCGCACGCCGGCTGATCTGCCGGCCGACCGCGGACGAGCCGGTGAAGGAGACAGCCGCGACGTCCGGGTGGTCGATCAGCGCGGTCCCCGCCGCCGCGCCGCCGAGAACCACCTGGAAGACGTCCGGGGGCAGGAACGCGCCGAGAATGTCGGCCAGGGCAAGCGCGGTCGCGGCTGCCGCGCTGGCCGGCTTGAGGATCGTGGCGTTGCCGTAGGCGAGGCTCGGCGCGGCCTTCCACAGCGGGATTGCGACGGGGAAGTTCCACGGCGTGATCAGCGCCGCGACTCCGACGGGGACGTGCCGGGCCATCAGCAGTTGGTCGGCCGCGGCCGCCGGGATGGTCTCGCCGTCGGGCAGCAATGCGGCCTGCGCGTAATAGCGGAGGATCGCGACGCCACGGGCGACCTCGCCGCGTGCCTCGGACAGCGGCTTGCCAACCTCGCGCACCACCAGGCCGGTGATCGCCTCCGACCGCTGCTCGAGAGCGGCTGCGGCATCCGACAGCGCCTTGGCGCGGACGGCCGCAGGCGCCTCCCGCCAGCCCGCGGCCGCGGTGGTGGCGCGGCTGGCCGCGGCTGCAGCCTCGGCCGGTCCTGCGGTCTGCCATTCGCCGAGGACGTCGGCCGGGTCGTGCGGATTCACGCTGGTGAAGGTCATCGGTGGTGCCTCTCCCGTCGGTACTTGGCTATCTGCCCGGATGTGCTCGATGCTCGCGTCCGCGCAGGGTCCGGTCAGCCGCTGCCGACCTGCAGCAGCACCTTGCCGCGCGGCCCGTCGCCGCCACGCAGGCACGCGAGCGCCCGCTCGAAGGCCGTGAGCGGGAACCTGTGGGTGACGACGAATCCCGGCCTGATCAGCCCGGCGTTCAGCAGCCGGACCACATCGCGCCAGGCCGCGGCGGTGTAACTGAAGCTGCCCAGGATTGACAGATCGTTGTTGACGACGTCGTCGACTCGAAGCGCGACGGTCTGGCCGTGCGGCGGCAGGCCGAGCAGCAGCACGGTGCCACCGCGCCGGGCGGCGGTCAGCGCGACCGCGGCGGCCTGGATCGCGCCGGCTGCCTCCACGACAAGGTCGTAACCCGCGCCGGCGGCCTCCGGCGAGACCTCGAACCGGGTCGCGCCGGCCCTGGCGGCCAGCTCGGCCTGCGCCGGGCGCTGGCCGAGCAGCACGACCTCGGCTGGCGACCAGAGCCGGAGAAGGTAGACGGCCAGCAGCGCGATCGTCCCGTCGCCGATCACCAGCACCCGGTCGGCCGGGCCGGCGGCCGCCCTGGCCAGGCCGCGGTAGACGACCGACGCGGGCTCGGTGAGCACCGCATCCTCCGCGGTGACGCCGGGAGCCAGCGGGTGTATCAGCGCCGCCGGGACCGCGACCAGGCTCGCGGCGGCGCCGTCGCGGGTGAAGCCGAACTCGTCATAGGTCTCGCACAGGTTCGTCTCCCCGCGCGCGCACCGGGAGCAGTGACCGCATGCGACGATGCCCTCGGCAACCACGCGCGTGCCGGCCAGCGGGGAGTCGCCGGTAACGATGCCCGTCCACTCGTGGCCAAGCGCGAGCGGATACCGGATGAACGCGGGATCGACCTGACCGTCGATGATCTCGAGATCGGTGCCGCACAGCCCGACCAGGTCGGGCCGCACCAGCGTGTCGCCCGGCCCGGCGGCCGGTGCCGTGCGGGCGGTGAGGGCGACCTCGCCGGGCGCGGCGACGATGAGGGCCGTGTTGCCTACGGTGGCTGTCTTGCCTGCGGTGGCTGTGCTGCCTCCGGTGGCCGTGTCGACTCCGGTGGCTGTGCTGCCTCCGGTGGCTGTGTTGACTCCGGTGAGAGGGCCGGTGCTGGTCACGCCGTCTCCGATCCGGTCCGGCCGGTGTCCTTCTGCCGCGGGCCGCCCAGGATGTGACTGACCTGGTCAGCGGCCCGGCGGACCGCCTGCCCGAGCTCATTGACCCGCCAGGCAGGCAGGTCGCCCTTGATCCCGGTGACGCTGACCGCCCCGGCGACGGCGCCGTCATGGCCGAAGATGGCGGTGCCGAGGCAGAAGATCCCCTCGGCGTCTTCCTCGTCGTCGATGGCGAAGCCGTTGCTGCGGACCAGTTCCAGGTTCGCCAGCAGGGAGTCGACATCGGTGATGGTATGGCTGGTCCGCCGCGGCAGACCGGTCTGCGCGCACATGTCGCGTACCTGCTGCTCGGTCATCGTCGCCAGGATCGCCTTGCCGGCCGCGGACGCATGGGGCATCTCGCGCTGCCCGAGCGGGGTGTGAAACCGCACGCTGCCCGGCCCGTCGACGCGCTCGATGAAGACCGGGAACCCTTCGTCGCAGATCGCGAGGCGCGACGTCATCTTTGTCTCCTCCGCGAGCTCGGTGAGCAGCGGACGGCTGAGATCGCCGAGCGGCAGCTGACCGCGGGCGATGTCGCCGAGCCTGATCACGGTCGTGCCGAGGGTGTAGCGCGGGCCGGGCTTGGCGTCCCGGAGCATCCCGGCGGCAGCCAGGGTCCGGGCCAGCGCGAGGGTCGTGCTCTTGGACGTTCCCAGTGATCTGGCCAGGTCGCTGAGTGTCAGGCCGTTGGCCGGCCCGTCGGCTACGATCTGCACGAGTCGCATCGCCCGTGCGACGCTGCGGACTGTGTAGCGGCCGGTGCCGTCATCGTCAGCGGGCGGCGCGCCGCCGTCTGGCGGCCGCTGCGCGCCCGGCGGCGCTGCGGCGCCGCGAGGCTCCTGATCACTCATCGGCGCCCCGTGAACCGCTGCGCTGACGTCACGAACCCAACCTCCATCCCTGTTCGGCAGCACCGAACGCGATGTAAGAAATCCATAACGAACCTTGACATAGTCTCAAAGGTCATGGTTCGTTGCCTAGGTGATTCTATATCACACAACCGCGTTCGGTACTACCGAACACAAGGCTCGCAGCGTGGCTCGCGCTCAGGCAGCCGCGCGGCGCATCGGCGCCTGGCTGGCTTCCGGCGATCGGGACCGCCCGGCCGCCCTGGTGCTCACCGGGCCGGCCGCCGTCGCATGGGCATGTGGCGGCGTGGCACCGCCGGTTGACCGCACTGCCGCCGTGGACCTGGTCTGGGCCGTCTTCAGCCCGGCCGACGGTGCATCAGTCCGCGGTGCCCTGATCACCACGTGCGTCGAAGCACCCCGCATCAGGGATGAGTACGCTCCAGCCGATCATGGCTTCGCCGAGCTTGCCGCTGTCCCCTGGCAGGACGCCGCCGCGTTCGTACGCGCCGCCGAGCGGCTGGCCGCCGCGCCCGCCAGCCGGCTAGCCGCCGATGGCCATCCCGCGTTCGGGTCAGATGCCAGCGACGACCTGATCGCGCTGCGGCTTGCCCTTTCCGCGCCCGAGCAGGAGGACCTCAGGGAGCTGGGCCAGGACGCGGCCGCCGCGCTGCAGTCTGCCCTGGAGGCATGGCGGCCGGGGGAGCGTGACCTTGACATTCAGGCCCGGTGTGCCGCGCGGCTGGAGGCGGCCGGCGCTGACGCCCCGGTGCTGATCGTCGGCGGCGATGACAGGCTGAAGCGCTACCGCCATCCGATGGCCGTCGGGGCGGCGGTGCGCGACATCGTCATGGCGGTCGTCGTGGCCCGGCGCGGCGGCCTGCATGCGGCGGCCACCCGCTTCGCGACCGCGGCCCCGCTCGAGGAGGCCTACGTCAGCGTGCGCAGGCGGGTGCTGGCGATCGAGGACGCGGTGCTGTCGGCGAGCCGGCCGGGCGGGACGTACGGGACGGCCCTGGCCGCGCTCGATGACGGCTATGAGCGGGCCGGCGCGCCGGGCGAATGGGCAGGCCATTACCAAGGCGGCCCGATCGGCTTTGCTCAGCGCGAGTTCGAGATCGCGCCAGATCAGGCAAGCTCTCGCTGGTACGCCGAGCCGATCGCGGCGGGCCACGCGATCGCCTGGAACCCGAGCCTGCCAGGCGGCGCCAAGGCCGAAGACACCTACCTCGTGACAGACAGCGGCCAGCTGGAGCGAGTGACCTATGCACCAGGCTGGCCAACCGAACCCGACGATGGCCGGCAGTTGCCGCGCCCCGCTGTACTGGAGGTCGGCACGTGACCGCTGAACCGCAGGCCCTTGGCATCACGGCCGCCGGCGTACTGGCCGGGTGCGGCCTGACCGCCGAGCCGGCGGCGCCCGCGAGCCAGGCGCGGTTCCCGGACGGAGCTCACTTCCGGATCGAGATCCCGAGCTGCGAGGGGCCCGAGGTACTGCGTGCCATCGTCGACGAAGCCTCGGCGCGCGGCGTCACCGTCAACCGGGTCTCTCAGGGCAGCGGCGCGATGCTGCACTCGGAAGCGGAGCTCGCCGAGCTCGCCAGGATCGCGGCCGACAACGGGATCGAGGTCTCGCTTTTCGTCGGACCGCGGGAGGAGTGGGACATCGGGCGGGCTGCCGCGGCCGCGGACGGCGGGATATTCGCCGGCCGCCTGCGCGGCACCCGGCAGCTCCGGTACGCGGTCGAGGACATCCTGCGGGCGACCGAGCAGGGTATCCGCGGCTTCCTGGTCGCCGACCCAGGGCTGCTGCAGCTGGTGAGCGAGATGCAGCAGTCGGGGCAGCTGCCCGCGTCGATCGTGTGGAAAGTCTCGGCCGTCATGGCGCCGTCGAACCCGCTTGCCTTCAGGCAGCTCGAGCGCCTCGGCGCCTCGACGATCAACGTGCCGTCGGACCTGACCCTGGGGCAGGTCGCCGAGATGCGGTCGGTCAGCACGCTGCCGATCGACCTGTACGTCGAGACGCCCGACGCGATGGGCGGCGTCGTCCGCGGTCACGAGGCAGCAGACCTCGTCAACGTCGCGGCCCCGATGTACGTCAAGTTCGGCTTGCGCAACTCCCGGCTGCTCTACCCCAGCGGCCTGCACCTGGCAGCTGACGCGGCGGTGATCGCGCGGGAGAAGGTGCGCCGCGCCCAGATCGCGCTGGAATGGATTGCCCGCAGCGAGCTCAAGCTGACCCAGTCTGGCCCGGGCGCGCCCGGCCTCGGAGTTCCGGAGCCGGGCCCGTGACCGGCGTGCGGCTGCGCAGTCAGGCCTGGCTGGCGGGCGACGACGAGGTCGCGCTTGAGCATCGTGTCGCGCTCGCGAGCGCCGGCCTGGCCGTAAGCCGGTCCGCGGACCGGCCCGTGATCGGCATCGCGAACTCGGCGAGCGACCTCAACCCCTGCAACCTGCCGCTGAGCGACCTGGCCGTCGAGGTCAAGGCAGGCGTCGAGGAAGCCGGCGGCATCGGCGCGCAGTTCGGGACGATCTCACTCGGCGAAGACCTGATGAAGCCGACCGCGATGCTGTACCGCAACCTGCTGGCCATCGAGATCGAGGAGATGGTCCGCGCCAACCCGCTTGACGGGCTGGTCGTGCTGGCCAACTGCGATAAGAGCGTGCCCGGCGCGCTGATGGGCGCGATCAGCGCGAACATCCCGACAGTCCTGGTCACCGGTGGCTCCCGGCCGGTCGCGCAGTTCCGCGGCCGGCCGGTCGGCACTGGGACGGCACTGTGGCGGATGTGGGACGAGCGCCGGGCCGGGCGCCTGGACGACGCTGGCTGGGCTGCGTTCGAGCGGTGCCTGAGCTGCGGCCGCGGCGCCTGCAACACGATGGGCACCGCATCCACCATGGCCGTCCTGGCTGAGGTGCTCGGGCTGATGGTCCCCGGCGCCGCGTCGATCCCGTCCGGCCAGCAGCGCGGCCTCGCGGCCGCGCGGTCGGCCGGACAGCTCGCGGTCGGCGCGGTGCAGGCCGGCCTGCGGCCGCAGTCGATCCTCACCGCGGACGCCTTCGCAAACGCGATCATCGCCCTGCACGCGATCGGCGGCTCGACCAACGCGGTCATCCACCTGGCGGCGATGGCCGGCCGTGCCGGGGTGCCGTTCCCGCTGGAGGACATCAGCCGGCTCGGCGCGGCCGTTCCGGTGCTCGCGGACATCGAACCGTCGGGCTCGGGGCTGATGCCGGACTTCGACGCGGCGGGCGGCGTCCCGGCCCTGCTGCGCGAGGTGGCCGGCCACCTGCGGACCAGCGCGCTGACCATCACCGGGCGCACCATCGGTGAGGTCATCGACGCTGCCCCGGCGGCGACCGGGGCGATCCGGCCGGCCAGCGCTCCGCTGCGCGAAGGTGGTGCGTTCGGTGTCGTGCGCGGCTCGCTGGCGCCCGACGGCGCGGTGATCAAGACCTCCGCGGCGACCCCGGAACTGCTGCGCCATCGCGGTCCGGCGATCGTCTTCCGCAGTTACGAGGACATGCTGGCCCGGATCGACGACCCGGCTCTGCCGGTCACCCCGCAGACGGTCCTGGTGCTGGCCGGGTGCGGTCCGGTCGGCGTCCCCGGCATGCCGGAGTGGGGCATGATCCCGATCCCCGCCCGGCTGATCAAGGCCGGGGTGACCGACATGGTCAGGGTCACCGATGCGCGGATGAGCGGCACGAGCTTCGGGACGGTCGTCCTGCACGCCGCCCCGGAAAGCGCCGTCGGCGGCCCGCTCGCCCTGGTGCGCGATGGCGATGTCATCGCGCTGGATGTACCCGCCGGGACCATCGACGTCGACGTCAGCCCTGACGAGCTCGGGCGCCGCCGGGCCGCCTGGGCGCCGCCGCCGGCCAGGCACCTGCGCGGCTGGCCCGCTTTGTACGCCGCCCACGTGCTGCAGGCACCGGACGGATGCGACCTGGACTTCCTTCGCGCGCCGACGCCGTCGCACCGGAGGTTCGTGGAACCCACCGTGGGCCGTTCATGAGAACCGCCCGCATGAGAAAAAGGAGAAGGCCGTGAGGCGATGGAAGATTGCGGCAGGCATCACTGCCGCGGCACTGCTCGCCGCTGGGTGCGGCAGCAGCTCCGGCAGCGGAGGCGGCAACGGCAACGGGCCAGTGACGCTGACGATCTGGGAGAACTACGGTACGGAGCAGAACGCGACTGCCCTGGACAACCTGGCTAAGGCATTTCACAAGCTGCACCCGAGCATCACGGTAGACGTGGTCAGTCAGCCTGCCAGCAACTACTTCGCGCTGCTCCAGGCCAAGGCGATCTCCAGGAACGGCCCGGACCTGGCGGTGATGTGGACCGGCCTGTTCACCCTGCAGTACAAGGGCTTCCTGCAGAATCTCAAGGGCCTGGTCCCGGCGTCCGCCCTCGCGAGGGTTGACCCGAACGCGCTGAAGTGGACGTCGAACGGTTTCAACGCGGCTAACGGCCCGTATGTGATACCGCTGGAGAACCAGTTCTACATCGGCTTCTACAACAAGGCCGACTTCGCGAGGGCGGGCGTCACCTCAGTGCCGACCGACTGGTCGCAGCTCTACGCCGCGTGCACGAAGCTGAAGAAGGCCGGCTTCACGCCGCTGGTGTACGGCAACGGCGGCCAGCCGCTCGGCGCGACCTTCTACCCGTGGTACGACATGAGCTACATGATGATCGGCGCCTACTCGGTGTCGCAGTGGCAGGGCCTGTACAGCGGCTCGATCCCGTGGACCTCGCCGGCCATCACGGCGCAGCTCACCGACTGGGTCAAGCTGCACAGCTCCGGCTGCACCAACCCCGACGTCGTCACCAACACCAACAACCTCGGTCAGTTCGAGTCCGGCAAGGCGGCCATGATGGTCGACGGCACCTGGGACACCGCGAAGTTCACCGGCGCCCTCGGCAACAAGGTCGCCGCGTTCGTTCCGCCGTACTCCAACACCCCGATCAAGGGCGTCGTCGACTTCGCCGGCGACGGGCTGTCGATGACGAGCTACTCGCCGCACAAGAAGCAGGCGGCCGAGTTCCTCACCTTCATGACGACCGATCAGGCTGCCGCGATCATCAACGCGGCCGGCCTCATCCCGGCGATCGTCGGAACCTCGACCAGCAACCCGGTGAACCAGCAGATGCTCGACTTCGTCAGCAAGGACGGCATGACCGCCTACCCGATGCTGGACAACATGGTGCAGGGCAACGTCGTCAACATCGGGTCGAAGTTCCTCCCGTCTGTCCTCGGCGGCAGCGAGTCGATCACCAAGGCAGAGCAGGCCATGCAGACGACACTCCAGCAGTTGCCCGCCAGCCAGCGCGGCAACACCTTCCCGTAAGCCGCTACTCGCGCCGCTGACCAGCTAGCCAGAGCGGGACGCGCCGTCGCCTGCCGGCGCGTCCCGCTCGCCCGACCACCAGGAGCCAGGTCGTGAGTCTCACCGCCGACCCGCCCGTCCGCCGCCCACGGCGCGGACGGCTAGCCCGCCGGCGCCGGCTCGCGGGCTTCCTGCTGTCAGTCCCGGCGATCGTGCTCGTCGCCGCGCTGCTCTGGACTCCGATCGTGCAGGCGGTCCGCTATTCCATGACGAGCTGGAACGGCTACTCGGCGCCGGTCTGGATCGGCCCGAGTGCCTATGCCTCCGCGTTCGGCGATCCGATCGTGCGCCGGGTGCTGGAGAACAACGCGCTGCTGCTGCTGGCCGTGCCGTTCGCCATCGGCATCCCGCTGATCATCGCGGCACTGCTGCATGAGCACGTCCGCGGCTGGCGGTTCTTCCGGTCTGTTTACTTCCTGCCGACGGCGATCTCCTGGGTCGTCATCGGCATGGTCGCGCTGCAGTTCTTCGCCGACAGGGGCATCCTGAACCAGTTGCTCGCCGACGTCGGGCTCGGCTCGATCCACACCGACTTCCTGGCCTCGGAGTACAGCGCGCTGGCCGCACTGGCCATCACGTTCATCTGGTCCATGATCGGCACGAACACGATCATCTTCCTGACCGGCATGGCAACGCTCGACCCGACGCTGATCGAGGCGGCGCGGGTCGACGGCCTCAGCCGGCGGCAGATTTTCTACCGGGTGGAGCTGCCGCTGCTGACCAGGTTCATCCAGTTCTCCTTCGTCATCACCGTGATCAGCGCGTTCTCGGCGCTGTTCAGCCTGATCTTCGTGATGACCGGCGGGGGACCCGGGCTCGGCACCACCACGCTGGAGTTCTTCGTGTACCAGGCAGGTTTTGCGCAGGGCCAGTTCGGGACGGGCGCGCTGTACGGAGTCATCCTGTTCGTCATCATGATCATCGTCGGGATCGGCCAGCTCCGGCTGATCAGGAGCGAGGACGGGGAGGGCTGGTAGCCGTGACCGCAGCATCTGCGCCGTCCGCCCGCTCCGCGCCGTCGGCGCCCGGAAGCACGCCGGGTGCGCCCGGTTCACCCGGCACGCCCGGTACGCACGGCCCGGCGGTCAGCCGCTGGCAGTCAGCCCGGTTCCGCCGGCGGGTGTTCGCGACCGTCATCTTCGCGGCCATGGTCGTGATCGCGATCGTCATGCTCTACCCGTTCTGGTACATGGGCGATAACTCGTTCCGCAGCCAGGGCCAGTTCGACCAGCAGAGCGGCCATTCACTCGCGGGCTGGACTCAGCTCTTCCAGACCCTGCCGGTGGTACGCGAACTGGCCAGCTCGACCATCGTCTGCGCGGCGGCGATCGCGGTCATCCTGCTGGTCGCGACGACCGCGGGCTTCGCGTTCGCCAAGCTGCGCTATCGGGGCAGCGGGCTGGTCTTCCTGCTGATCATCGCGGCGATGATGGTGCCGCTTCAGTCGATCATCATTCCCGAGTACGTGAACCTGGCCAGGTTCAACCTCATGAGCAGCTACACCGGCGCGATCCTGGTCTACGCGGCACTCGGCGCGCCGTTCGCCACGTTCCTGATGGCGACCTATTACCGCGGCATCTCCGACGAGCTGATCGAGGCTGCGGTGATGGACGGGCTCAGTTACGAGCGCACGTTCCTGCGGATCGCGCTCCCGTTGTCGCTGCCGGCCATCGCCACAGTCACGGTGCTGCAGTTCATCCAGATCTGGGATGACCTGCTGGTCGGCTACCTGTTCCTGCCAACCAACGACCGGACGATCACTGTCGGTCTTGCCGTGCTGTCCTCCGGCCGCACGACGGGAATCCCGCCGCTGATGGCCGGCTCGCTGGTCAGCGCTATCCCGGCGATCATCGTTTACCTGATCTTCCAGCGGTACCTGATCAGGGGCCTGACCCTGGGCATGGGCAAGTGACCGGCCCGAACCCGGCCAGCACCGGCCCGGCCAGCACCGGCCCGGCCAGTTCAGCCCTGAGCTGGGAGGTAGCGGCCCCGGCCGCCGCCGAACTCGGTGAGCGCCCGGTCTGGAACCCGAACACGGGCTCGCTGATCTGGGTTGACATCAATGCCGGGGAGCTTCACCAGTTCAGCGCGAGCGCCAGGGATGCAGCGGCCGGCCAGGCGGGTGTGGCCGGCTCTGCCCGCGTCGAGGCGGGTGACACAGTGATTGCCGCGCTGGGAGTGCCGGTCGGCGCCGCCGCCCCGCGCGCTGGCGGCGGCTATGTCCTCGCCGCCGGAGACGGGTTCCGGCTGACCGGAGCGGACGGCGCCGCGGACGGCCCGCCGCTGCGGCCGCCGGGCATGCCGGAGAACGTGCGGTTCAACGACGGCGCATGCGATCCGGTGGGCCGGTTCTGGGCCGGCACCGCAGCGACGAACGGCCAGGCAGGGACCGCCTCGCTGTACCGGCTCGACCCGGACGGCCGGGTCACCGAGATGCTGCGCGGCTTGACCGAGTCGAATGGCCTCGGCTGGAGTCCGGATGCCAGCGTGTTCTACTACACCGACTCCGGAGAGGCGCGTTCCCGCGTGCGAGCGTTCGCCTTCGACCTGCGTGCCGGAACGCTTGGCGACGAACGCGACCTGATCCGGTTCGAGCCAGCCGACGGGATGGCGGACGGCCTAGTGGTCGATGCCGAGGGGTGCCTGTGGATCGCCATGTGGGACGGCGGCTGCGTGCGCCGCTACTGCGCGGACGGTGAGCTGCTCGGACTGTATCCGGTACCGGTGTCCCGGCCGACCTGCCCCGGATTCGGCGGGCCGGACCTCGATCAGCTGTATCTGACCACGGCCCTCGAAGGGCTGCAGGCCGACCGCCGCGAGGCCGAGCCGCTGGCCGGTCACCTGCTGCGGGCCAGGCCGGGCGTGCGCGGGCTAGCCATGGCGTGCTACGCCGGATAGGAGGGCAAGGAAGATGTCCCGGATCATGCTCGACGCGGTCTCCAAGCAGTTCCCAGGCGGGGCAACCGCGGTCAGTTCGCTGGACCTGGAGGTGTCCGACGGCGAGCTGCTCGTGCTGGTCGGCCCGTCGGGCTGCGGCAAGACGACTGCCCTCCGCATGGTCGCCGGGCTGGAAGAGGTCAGCTCCGGCACTATCTACATCGATGGCCGTCCAGTCAACGACATGGAGCCGCGCCACCGCGACATCGCCATGGTCTTCCAGGGCTATGCCCTCTACCCGCATCTGTCCGTCTACGACAACATGGCGTTCAGCCTGAAGTACCGCAGGGCGGTGCCGAAGGCCGAGGTTAAGAAGCGGGTCAGCGAGGCCGCGCGGATACTCGAACTCGAGCCCCTGCTGGACCGTAAGCCGCGCCAGCTGTCCGGCGGGCAGCGGCAGCGGGTGGCGATGGGGCGGGCGATCGTGCGCCAGCCCCGTGCCTTCCTGATGGACGAGCCGCTGTCCAACCTTGACGCCAAGCTCCGGGTGCAGATGCGGGCCGAGATAGCCCAGCTGCAGCGTTCGCTCGGTACCACGACTATCTACGTCACCCACGACCAGACTGAGGCGATGACGCTGGGCAGCCGCGTCGCGGTCCTCAACCATGGCGTTCTCCAGCAGGTCGCGGCGCCGCAGGAGATGTACCGCAACCCCGCGAACCTGTTCGTGGCCGGCTTCATCGGGTCGCCGCCGATGAACCTGATCGACGCCAGGCTGGAGCGAGGCTCGTCCGGTCCGGGCGGCCCAGGTGGCTCGTCCGGCGCGGGCGGCGCGGATGGTCCGCAGGTGGTCTTCGGCAACCATCGCCTCGGCGTTCCGGCTCAGGTCACCGCGCAGCGCCCGGGGCTGGAGCGCTACCTCGGCCGTAACGTCGTCCTCGGCGTCCGGCCGGAGCACCTGTCCGAT
>DAHVAR010000080.1 GCA_027314515.1 Actinomycetota bacterium | reverse complement strand
GGCGCATCCGGCCCTGTGGCAGCGCGACAGCGCGCCCGAGGGGTTCCAGTGGATCGACGCGGGCGATTACTCCGGCAACGTGCTGTCGTTCCTGCGCTACGGATCCGACGGCAGCGTGCTGGCGTGCATCTGCAACTTCGCAGCGACAGCGCATCACGACTACCGGATCGGGCTGCCGTCCGCCGGCCTTTGGACCGAGCTGCTGAACTCCGATGCCGAGGTCTACGGCGGCAGCGGGGTCGGTAACTACGGCCAGGTGGCGGCGGTCGCCGAGCCGTGGCACGGGCAGCCGGCCTCGGCGGTGTTCAGCGTCCCGCCGCTCGGCGTGCTCTGGCTGACGCCAGCGGCCGGCCGCTGAACGCCGTCAGGCCGCAAGACCTGGAGCCCGCCTGACCTGCTATGAGCCGATTGGCTGGGGGATGCCAGCAAGGGCGAGGTCCGGAGCCAGTGGGGTTTTCTGATGCGCCGACCACAGGTCCCGGGTGCAGGGTTGAAGGCCGGATGAACCGAGGTTGAGGTAACCGGTAGCGGGTCCGGGCCCGTCGAGGCTGGTGGACAGCAGGCATGTGCCAATGTCCGACGAGCTCATGCCGCCGGGACCGGCACCCCGGACAAACCACGCGAGAAACGTCGTCGAGGCGTAGGGAGACGACACCGTAACTTCGAATGCGATCTGGGTGAACGTGTCGACGCTACCCGTGCCGACCAGCACGTTGAGCGTGCCTTGGCCGTTGACACCGAGATCGTTGTTAATGGAATCGGCGAGATCACTGAACGCTGCCGCGCTGCGCCGTGCCACCGGTAGGGCGATCTGCCGCTGTTCCTCGCCGATCACGCGCGCGGCGGTCGTGAGCACCTGAATGTCGTAGCGCGTGCGCGCCGCGTGTCGCTGGTCGAAGGCGTGCTGAACAGTGCCGCCGACGACTAGCGACGCCGCCACCAGCAACAGTTCCAGCCACCACCAGCGGCGCATCATGTCAGTCAGCCCGACGCGCGGCGAGCTGCCCGGTGGTCGCATGGCGTCGTCGCTTGCCTGGCTCAGCGTTCCCGTCACCACGTCACTTTCCTTGCGAGCCTTGCGGCGTCACCAATTACTATGCCCGGCCGGGCGCCCGCGAGCCAGGGTCACACCGGCCGGCCATCCTCAGCCCTCCGGCACTGCAGGTGCCGACTCCGCCATTCCCACGATTTGCCGCAAAGGCGGCCTCAGCCGGAGCTTGCAACTGGCCCAGGGCATCGTCCAGCGGCCCGGCTAGCTGCCTGGGCGCTGACCATTCGCGGGCGCGCAGCGGGTACATGGAGGTGGCGGGCGCCGATGCCGCGCCGGGGAACGTCAAAGCAGGCCGAGCAGCCAGCCAGGTCCGGCAACTGAGGCACCGGCCGCGAGGCAGCGCTGCCGAAGGTCGCGGTCGGCGGTGACAACGATGCGCCGCCCGGTCGTCTGCCCCGCTAGCGCGGCTATGGTGTCATCGCCAGAGGCTCGGGCTGCGACTACCCGGACCGGGCTGGGGCCTGCCTGCGCTGCGGCAGGCTTGGCCGCACCCTCGACGACAAGCACGATGTCGGCCATCCACCGCATCAGAATCTGCCCTTCGGCCATCCGGGCGATGCCGCGACGGGAACCTCCGTCACGTCGGCCGTCAGCCGCCACCGCACTCGCGCCGGCCGGCACCACGCCCGGCTCCCCAGCCGGCGCCACGGCAGGCGCAATGGCCGGCGCCATAGCGGGCGTTCCCGTGCCCGTCGGCAGTTCGTCGATGCCAGCCGTCACCAGCCGGGCAAGCTGGTCGCGCAGCCTGAGCGCCGCGCCAGCCCGGTCCCGCCACCAGCCGTCCGGCCTCGAGCCGACGACGTTGGCGCCGTCCACGATGATCGTCACCGGCGCTAGTTCGGCTTGCAGCCGCGCCCAGTGAGCCGCGAGCCCTGGATGCAAGTCGAGAGTCGTTACCTCGTCCAGCGCTACCCAGGCGACGTCGTCGGTCTCGTCGTCATCCGACTCCACCGGGAACGGAGCGCTGGCCTCGGCGAGCACAGAAGTGTAGGACCAGCCACCGTGGTCGTCGATGAAAAGGGCACGCCAGCGGGCCGCGCCGGCAGGTACCCCGCACTCCTCGGCAGCCTCCCGGAATGCTGCCTCGATAGCTGACTCGTGGCTGTCGCGGGCACCGCCGGGCAGGCCCCAGGTCCCGCCGTGATGGCTCCACCAGGTCCTGCGTTGCAGCAGCACCGGGCCGCCAGCCACGTAGGCGAGCAAACCCGCGGCGCCGTGCCTGCCCCAGTGCCGGTGCCCGAGGTCGCACCGGACCCAGCCGTTCCCGTCCCGGCTAGCCATCGCGGGCCGCGCCGTATCGCAGGCCGTCCATGAGCAGATCAAGCAGCCGTCCGGCCTGCTCGCGCCGGGCTGGATCACCGACGGCGAGTGACACTCCGCTGATACTTGCCAGCACGTCCGCCGGGTCGAGATCAGGTCGAATCGTCCCGTCGGCTGCGCCAGCCTGCACCAGGGCCGTGACGGCCGCGAGCAGCCGGGCCCGGCTCTCGGCGAACGGGTTGCCGCCCCAGGCGATCACCTTGCGCAGCGCGTCTGACATCCCGCGCTTCGTCGTCATGTACTCGATGAACTGATCCATCCAGGTGCGCATGGCCTTGTCGGCCGGCATCGAGCTGAGCAGCCCCGGCACCGAGTCGCACAACCTGGCCAGCTCACTGCGGTAAGCGGCGTCGACCAGTGCCTCCCTGCTCGGGAAGTGCCGGTACAAAGTGCCGATGCCGACGCCTGCGTCCTTCGCGATCGACTCCAGCGTCACCTCCGTGCCGCCGTCCCCGGAGAACGCGGCGACGGCGACGGCGAGCAGCTGCTCGCGATTGCGCTGCGCATCGGCGCGCATCGGCCGGGTCGCGCCGGGCATGTGCCGCTCCTCCCCCGCGCACAGCCGCGCGATCTGCTCGCCGGAGGATCCTCCGGTCAGGCTAAACGATGATTCGGAGGAACCTCCGTTTCCTCATAGTACCCCTCCGAAACCAACATTTCACGGCTTCATGCAGTTGGACGCCCTGTTTTGGGGTGATTCACGGGAATGAGATCGGTGAAGTGTAAGCACGCCTTACCGCAAAGCTCGCGAACCGCGCACAGAGCGGCCGCCGAGCGACGACCCGGCTTTCGGCGCGCCCCGCCAATGCGGCTTAGGCTGTAAGCCATGCCAGAGTCGCTCATCGCCACCCGGCTGGCCAAGCTGCGCCAGCATCGCACGGCACCGCTGATCCTGGAGCTGGACCTGACCGAAGGGATCGCCGAGGCCAGGCCGGCCGATCCGGTCTCGGCAATCCTCAGCAAGAACCGGGCGCCGCTGCCGGACGTGCTCGACGGCCTGCGCCGGGCCCGCACCGACGACCGGGTTGCGGTGCTGGTCGCGAGGCTCGGCGGCAAGGGCATCGGGCTCGCGGCGGTACAGGAACTGCGCCACGCGATCACCGAATTCGCCGCCGCCGGGAAGACGACGATTGCCTGGGCCGAGTCGTTCGGCGAGTTCTCCGCGAGCAACGTGCAGTATTACCTGGCCACCGCGTTCGAGAAGATCTGGCTTCAGCCGTCCGGCGATCTCGGCCTGACCGGCGTCGCGATCGAGCGGGTCTTCCTTCGCGGCCTGCTGGACAAGCTCGGCGCCGATTTCGAGGTGGCCAGGCGGCAGGAGTACAAGAGCGCTGCCGAGCAGCTCACCGAGACCAGGTTCTCCCCGCCGGCCAGGGCGGAAACCGAGCGGCTGACCACGTCGATCACCGAGCAGCTCGTGCAGGCGATCGCCGAGCGCCGCAATCTCAGCCAGGCCAGGGTCAGCGAGCTGATCGACGCCGGGCCGTTCCTTGCCGCGCGGGCCCAGGCCGAGAATCTCGTCGACCAGCTCGGCTACCGGGACGAGGTTTACGCGGAGGCGCACAAGCTGGCCGGCGCGGCGGCGATCGTCGAGTATCTCGGTCGCTACCAGCGCGGCAAGGTAGCGACCGAGCGCGCCAGGCAGGCGGTCACCAAGGCGGTCACCAAGCTGCCCGGCCCGCCCGAGCCGGGCGTCGCGCTCATCTACGCGTCCGGGCCGATCCGCCGCGGCCGCAGCAGCCACGGCCTGCGATCCGGTGGCCCGATGGGCTCGGACACGATCGCTGCCGCGCTCAGGCAGGCGGCGCGCGACGAGCACACTAAGGCCATCGTCCTGCGTGTCAACAGCCCCGGCGGCTCCTATGTCGCCTCCGACACGATCTGGCGTGAGGTGGTCAGGGCCAGGGCCGGCGGGATGCCGGTCGTGGTCTCCATGGGCGACGTCGCCGCATCAGGTGGCTACTACATCTCGATGGCGGCCGACGAGATCGTGGCGCAGCCGGGCACGATCACCGGCTCGATCGGCGTCCTCACCGGCAAGCCCGTGCTCGGCGAAGCCCTCGGCCGGGCCGGCGTCACCAGCGACCTGATCAGCCAGGGCAGCCATGCGGCGATGTTCTCCCAGCTGCGGCCGTTCTCGCCGGAGGAATGGGCGCTGGTCAACGAGTGGCTCGACCACATCTACGCCGACTTCACCGGCAAGGTGGGGCAAGCCCGCGGCATGACCCCCGAGCAGGTGGACCAGGTGGCCAGAGGCCGGGTCTGGACCGGAGCCGACGCTGCCGCCTGCGGCCTGGTCGATGAACTGGGCGGGGTGGACCAGGCGACGGCGAGTGCCCGCCGCCGGGCCGGGCTGCCGGCCACCGCGCCGGTTCGCGTGTATCCCCGAGTCCACCCGCTCGACCGGCTGCGTCCGCCTGCCTCCAGCGAGAGCCGCGGCGCGGAGACCGGCCTGCTCGCCGACAGCTGGGGCCCGGTCTGGCAGCTGGCGGGCCGGCTGGGCCTCACCGCCGCGGGCCCGCTGCTGCTGCCTGGCGACTGGCTCTTCGAATGACCGGGAACGGGCAAGTTCCGGCCAGCCGCCGCCGGCCAGCGCGCCGCTGCGTGGCTGGCAATGCCGTCAGGTAGCGACGCCGTCCCGGTCGGCTACGCCGAGGCGCTCGGCGCGTGGCCGGGCGCGGTCACCCTGCTGACCATCGCTGACGGCAGGGATGACATCGGGACCACGGTGAGCGCGTTCAGCCCGGTGTCGGACGACCCGCCGCTCGTCCTGGTGTCGCTGCTGGCTGAGTCGTACCCGGCCGAAGTGCTCGGGCGGCTGGCCGGGTTCGCGGTCACGCTGCTTGCCGCGCCGCAGCGGGTACTGGCCGGCCGGTTCGCCGCCGCGGGCCGGCCGAGCGCGCGGGTGCTGCTCGCGAACGTGCCGCACCGGCGCGGCGGCCAGTCCGGCGCGCTGATTCCCGAGGGCGGGCTGGCCGCCTTCGAGTGCGAAGTGAGCGCCGCGGTACCGGCCGGAGACCACATCGTGTTCGTCGCGAGGGTGACGGCCGTGCCGTACGTGGCACCGGCCGGCCAGCCGCTGATCCGGTTCCGCGGCGGTTACCTGCGCTGACCGGCCGGGCCGCGCCAGGGTTCGTCGACAGCGCCGCGCCTCAGCCGTTCAGGTAGGCCAGAACGGCGAGCACCCGGCGGTTGTCATCATCGGACTGCGCGAGGTCCAGCTTGGTGAAGATGCTGGTGCTGTGCTTGCTGACCGCCTTTTCGGAGACGTACAGCCGCTGCGCGATCGCGCTGTTCGACCGGCCCTCGGCCATCAGCGCGAGTACCTCGCGTTCCCTGGCCGACAGCCGGGCGAGCGGTTCCTCCCTGGCCCGCCGGCCCAGCAGCTTGGTCACGACCTCGGTATCCATGACCGTGCCGCCGGCCGCGACGGCCCGGACCGCGTCCACGAACTGGTCGTCGTTGAACACCCGGTCCTTCAGCAGGTAACCAACGCCGCCCGCCCGGTCGGCCAGCAGCTCGCGCGCATACAGTTGCTCGACGTACTGGGACAGCACCAGCACCGGCAGGCCGGGGACCCGCTTGCGAGCCTCGATCGCCGCGCGCAGCCCGTCGTCGGTGAACGTCGGCGGCAACCGGACGTCGACGATCGCTACCTCAGGCCGCTCGCTGATCAGGGCGGTCAGCAGGCCGGGAGCGTCCCCGGCGGTAGCGGCTATCTCGAAGCCGTGTGCCTCGAGCAGCCGGACCAGGCCGTCTCTCAGCAGGAAGAGGTCTTCGGCGACGACAACGCGCACGGCACCTCCAGCACCACCATCGTCGGCCCGCCGGCCGGGCTGCTGACCGCCAGGATGCCATCGAAGCTCGCCAGCCGCTTCTCCACCCCGGCAAGCCCGGAGCCGCGGGCCGGGTCCGCGCCGCCCAGGCCGAAGTCGGTCACCTCGATCCGCAGCAGCTTGCCCGAATGCGACACCGTGATCCGCGCGTCCCGCGCGCCGGAGTGCTTGGCGGCATTGGTGAGCAGCTCAGCCGCGGCGAAATAGCACGCGGTCTCCACCGGCGCCGGCAGCCGCCCTGGCAGGTCGATATCGGTCTGCACCCGCAGCGGGCTGTCCAGCGCCAGCGCCCGGATCGCGTCGGCAAGGCCCCGGTCCGCCAGCACCGGCGGCAGCACGCCACGGACCAGCTCACGCAGTTCCGTCAGCGCCTTCACCGACGTCTCCCGCGCCTCGGCGACCAGCGCGATGGCGGCCTCCGGGCTGGTCGGGATCAGCCGCTCGGCTGCCCGCAGGCTCATCCCGAGAGCGACCAGCCGGGCCTGAGCGCCGTCATGAAGGTCGCGCTCCAGCCGCCGCAGGTCGGCGGAAGCGGTGTCCACCGCGACCGCCCGGCTCTGCGTGAGTCGCTCTACTCGCCGGGTGAGCTCGGCGACAGGCGCTCCGCCTGCCATCCGCCGGACCAGCGGGAACGTCTGCGGCGCGAGCCAGGTGCCGAGGGCGAGGAGCATTAGGCCCTGCACGGCGGCAGCATCGGCGGTGTGCTGGCTGTCGAGAAGGAGCGGCCCGTACGGCAGCGCCTGCCCCCACACAACGTCCGCGACGTCCGCAGCGGGCGGCGGCTGGCCACTCGGATACGCGGTCACCAGCGTGGCGTACGGGAAAGCGGGCGGCACGTACGTCTTACTCGCGGGCCTGGCTGGCAGCTTGCTCGCGGGCCTGGCTGACGGCTTGCTCGCGGGCCTGGCGGACATCTTCGATGCTCGCTGCCCGGAATGCGGCGTTGCGGACGCGGGCGTTGCGGACGCGGGCTTCGCGCTAGCGGCGGCCGATACGACGACGGATGGGCCGCTACGCCAGGCTGCGGCAAGCGCCAGGCCCGCGATCCCCAGGCAGAGCAGGCCTGCCGTGGCAAGCTGCGCGGCCCGGGCCGGCCAGCGCCGGATCACCAGCAGAGCGCCCCACAGCAGCAGCGGAGTCAAGATCAGCGCAGCCCCGCCGGCCAGCCACAGTCTCGGGGCAAGCAGCCCGGCGAGGACGGCAACTACCGGCAGCAGCGCAAGCGTGCGCAGCTGATCGGGCAGCGGCGCGCTGGCCACCGGCCCGAGCCAGCGCCGGGCCCTGACGAGGACCGGGTCAGCGGACCGAAGTACCAGCCAGCCGCCGAGCAGCAGCAGCGCATATGCCTGCGGCAGGACGAGACCGGCGTCGACGCCAGGGTTGCCGACACCTGTCACACCGTAGCCGGACACGCTGCCGCCGAAGGCGTAGTCGCGTGCCACGACGAAGCCGAACAGGCCGTAGAGGATCAGCGCCACCGGCACGATCCGGGCGGCAGAGCGCGGCCAGCCGGCAAGGATGATGGCTGCGGCGATCGGGACCAGGATCCACCAACTCAGTGTCGTCCGGGCGAACAGCGGGTAGCTGGTGCTCGCCACGATGACCGACAGCAGGAGCAGCGCGGCGCACCAGCCGAGCTTGCGAAGGCGCCCCCGTCGGCCCTTCGCCTGGCCCGGTGTGCCTGGTCCGGATAACCGCCGCGATCGCGCCGACGGCCAGTGCCCACAGGACCAGGTACTGCACATGGCCGCTCATGCTCGCCGATCCATGGCCGCTCGCCCCCTTCCGGCGGCCCGCCCGCAGGCTCGCCAGACTCAACGGTGCCGCACCGAGCATGCCCTGTGCCATGGGGCACCGCCTACTACCGCAGGTGGGTCTACGTCTACCTGGCGGTCGCAGGCCGGGGCCACGGCCAGTGCGGCGCGGCGGCCAGACCCGCGGTTACTCAGCCTCGTCGGGCCGGCAGCCACGGCGACGGTTACTCAGCCTCCTCGGGCCGGCAGCCACGGCGACGGTCACACGGCGCGCTCACCGGAGCGCCAGACTCCGGCAATCAGCGGAACCCCGGGCCGGTAGGCCAGGTAAGCGTGCGATGGCGCATCCAGCATCACCAGGTCTGCCCGTGCGCCGATGCCGAGGTGCCCGATGTCCGTGCGGCGCAGCGCGTGCGCGCCGCCGGCGGTCGCGGCCCAGACCGCCTCGGCCGTCGTCATCCGCATCTCGCGGACCGCAAGCGCCGCGCAGAACGGCATGCTCGAGGTGAAACACGAGCCCGGATTGCAGTCCGACGCGATTGCCACCGTCACCCCGGCATCGAGCAGCCGGCGCGCGTCCGGGTACGGCGAGCGAGTGGAGAACTCCACGCCGGGCAGCAAGGTCGCCACGGTGCTGGCTGCCGCGAGCGCGTCCACGTCCGCATCGGACAGGAAGGTGCAGTGATCGGCCGACGCGGCTCCGGCCTCGACCGCGACCTGGACGCCTGGCCCTGGACCTAGCTGGTTCGCATGGACCCTCGGCTGCAGGCCGGCTGCCGCACCCGCGGCCAGCACCGCCCTGGCCTCGCCGGCGCCGAATGCGCCGCGCTCGCAGAACACGTCTACCCACTTGGCCGCCGGCGCGCAGGCTGCCAGCATCTCGCCACAGACCAGCGAGACATACCCGGCGTGATCGGCGGCGAACTCGGCCGGGACCACGTGCGCGCCCAGGTAGGTCACCTCGGCGGTGAACTCGCCGGCCAGCGCGAGCGATCGGGCCTCGTCGGCCACGGTGAGGCCGTACCCGGACTTGCACTCGAACGTCGTCGTGCCCTGCGCCAGCATCTCGCCCGCCAGCCGCGCCAGGTTCGACCGCAGCAGCTCGTCACCGGCGGCCCTGGTGGCCGTGACCGTGCTGCGGATACCACCCGCGCTGTACGGCAGGCCTGCCATCCGGGCCGCGAACTCCGCGCCGCGCTCACCGGCGAACACCAGGTGCGCGTGCGAGTCGACGAAGCCCGGCAGTACCGCGCGGCCAGCCGCGTCG